>JACQYK010000116.1 GCA_016208255.1 Deltaproteobacteria bacterium
AACATGGTGGTATAATCCGCCCGGCCCCAGGCATCGATGATGTAATAACCCAACCCCCGGTTGGTGGCGATGGATTCCACAAAAAAGAGCACGGCCACGGCCGTTCCGGTACCGATGCGCAGTGAGGTGAAAATTCCCGGAAGACTGATAGGCCAGACGACATGCACATAGAAATCAAATCGACCGGCCCCGAGGGACTTGAGGGAATAAATGATTTCATTGCTGATTTTTCGGGCGCTGTCCCGGGTGGTGATAAGAAGAAAAAAAAAGATAATCATGGTCAGAAGCACGATTTTCCCTGCGTCCCCGATACCGAAAAGGACGAAAATAATGGGCATGAAAACAATTTTGGGGACAGGATAGCCTAGATAGATGAGGGGAGCAAACAGGTTGTCCAGTTTCGGATTGCTGCCGAGCATCAGACCGGCCGGAACGGCCAGGATAAAGGCCAGCAAAAGGCCGGTGACCATTCTCAGGACACTGACTTCAACATGGAGCCAGAAAGAATACTGGCCGATTTCCTGGATCCCTTGTTGAACCACCAGAAATGGATCGGGAAGGATATTTCTTCCCAGGCCCAGGGACAGGATGAGCCAAAGGACGAAGAGGAGAAATATGGTGACCGCGTAGGTGACCACTTGCCTTTTTCTCATGCCACCTCCTCCAGAATATCCCTTATTTTCGCGGTCAGTTCAAAAAAAGCCGGCTGATTACGGTACCCGACCCGGCCTGTTCCGGGATTATCGATAACCGATTGAATGCTCGGCCTGCCGGTCCCCAGGATAATGATCTTTTTCCCGAGAAAAACCGCTTCTTCGATGTTGTGGGTCACGATGATAAAACTAAACTCCCTTTTCTGAAAAGCCTTCAAGAGCTGATTTTGAAGTTTTTCCCGGGTCACGGTGTCAATGGCGGCAAAAGGTTCGTCGAGCAAAAGCAGGAGGGGGTTTAAGAGGAGAGCCCTGGCCAGGGCCACCCTCTGACGCTGTCCGCCGGATAATTGGGTCGGATAGAGATGATCCAATCCTTCAATTTCGAGTTCATTCTTTAAGGTTTCCAGTCTTTGTTCGGAAACCTCGATATTTTGGAGTTTTGCACCCAGCAGGATATTGGCCGCCACCTTTTTCCAGGGGAATAGCCCATATTCCTGGAGTACCAGCGCTGTCTTCCGGTTCGGGGCCGTGACCAGGGTATCCTGGAAATAGATGGAGCCCCCGGTAGGTTCAACCAATCCCGCTATGATAAGGAGGAGCGTGGTTTTGCCGCATCCTGAAGGCCCGACAATGGCCAGAGAATCGTGAAAAGGGAGTTCGAAACTTATCCCGTCCAGGACCGTCTTTGATTCGTTGGCAGAAATAAAGGACTTATTCACTCCCTCGACATTCAAGAATTTAGGGGAGATAGCCATCGGCGACCATATCCTTATAGGTCAAATTTTTGGTAATGATCTTTTTTTCTTGAAGCCAATTATAAACATCGGCAACCTGTTTCTGGGAGGGCGCTGCCAGTCGAGGGAATTTGGGGATGGGGAAAACATCCCTAAACGGTTCAGGGATCTTACATTCCCGGTTCATGATGGCCCGAACTTCCTGGGGATTTTTATTGATATAATCGGAAGCCTTATCCACTGCGGTTTGGAAGGATTTGACGGCCTGCGGATGGCTCTTGAGAAATTTCTCACTGAAAGCCAAAACGGTGGCTGAAAGGCCCCGGCCTTTATCATCCAGGAGGGATTTGGCCCCTTTGGTTTCCGCCAGGGAGGCCAGGGGTTCAGGGAGAAGAGCGGCAGGGACTTGATTCGACAAAAGCATTTGGAGCCGGATAGGGATATTTTTTACATCAATGAAGTTGATTTTATCCTTGCTGATTTTACCTTGTTGCAGGAGCCGGGTGATCAGGTACTCCGAAATGGTATTGGTGCTGGTGGCGATCCCGGCTTTGGCCATTTCTTCCAGGCCTTTGTTGGTTGACTGGGGAGCGGCCAGAACGGCGAACATCCTCTGCTCCCGGGTGGTATTAAAATTGGTGGCCGTTATTCTGATTCCGGTATTATTGGCCTGCAGGACCATGGGGGTCATCAGATCTCCGAAGTAACCGGCAATCCGGCCTGAAGTGAGGGCAATGTCCTTTTCCATGGCTGAATTAAAAAGGACGATTTCCACATTAAGGCCTTGTTCCTTGAAAAATCCTTTTTCGGAGGCCACGAATAGAGGGAGAGCTTGAAGAACCGGAATGGTTCCGAAGGGAATGGAAGGCGGCTTCTCGGAGATCGATGCAAAAATGCCGACAGGGGTCAAGAAGATGGCGAGGAGAAGAATGAGGATAGGAGGTTTTAGAAAGTTCATAAGATTCCTTTCTCATGAGAATTTTAATTATAAAATACAAGGAATCATATTTTCTCTTTCATTTTTTGTCAAGTAATTCATTGAAGTTGCTTAAAAAATTACCGAATGAATTATAAATCTTTTTAAAAAATACAGTCTGATAAAAAAGAAAATAGAGTTTTGTGAGTATTTATCTTCCTTCCTCCTATCCTTTTCCAGGCCGCATTACGAATTAACGTACCCATGGCCTTGGGATCGAAATAATTCCCCTGGAGTGCTTGGGGGCAGGTCAGCGTAGATCAGCGTCCTACGTCCTATAAGTTGTATCAGAACTCCTCCTACTACGGATATCGGTATTTTATGTCCCTGGAAAATCGTGAAGATGGACCTTGGGTTACCCCAGGCGTCTCGTTTTCAAATTTCGAATATTTTAGAAATATAGTTGACCTTTTAAAAAAACTGAATTAATATCCATTTCATGGAAGGAATATGAGTTAGATGGGATTAGGCCATTGGCAGATGAGCAGTGAATACGATCAGGAGAAAATTCGAGTTTGAAAGATTGAGTTCAACCATCGGCGGCTAATTACAAGAGGGGGATCGATATGTTGAAAAGTTACAACCTTGGACCACTTTTGAGACCTGATATCGATATCAGGCGCTGCAGGCGTGCTAATAGCGGATTATTGTCACCAGCTTGGCCTTCAATTGGTGGAATTTAAAGACGAAACAAAAGAACAAATGCGGAAAACACTACCATCCTTTGCCTCGATATCCAATCCAGTGGACACGGCTGGAGCAGGTGGGGAGGCGTTCAATGATACCTTGAGGGCAATCGTCAACCATGAAAAAGATGTCGATGTCATTATTGCATCTCCGGCCATCGGCGTTATCGGAGACGAGGCCATAAAGGTCGCCCAAGTAATCGTTGATGTTTCTCGCGAGACGCAAAAAACGATTGTTGTTCTGTGGATGGGAGCCAAGTTTACACAGCCTGCATACAAAATCATAGAGGACAACGGTTTGCCTCTATTCAAAACCCCTCTAAGCTGCATGCAGGCGATCAAAGGGGCTGTCGAATACGGGATCCACGTACAGCGCTTTGATAAACGCGAGAGGATTAAAGTTGGAAGGCCTCTCCAGATTAATGTTGGGGAGGTCACCAGCTTCTTGAATTCAATCGGGAGAAAGACTCTGACAGAATACGAAGGGAAAAAATTGCTCTCAATATACGGCATTCCGGTAACGCAGGAGGATATTGCCACTTCTTCCACGGAAGCCGTGGAGATAGCCAAAAAGCTGGGTTATCCGGTTGCCCTGAAATTGCTGTCTCCCCAGATTATACACAAAACAGAGGCTCGCGTCGTCAAACTGAACATTAATTCCGATGAGGAATTGAAACAGACCTATGAGGAAATTTTAATAAGTGCTGAGAAATATGATCCCAAGGTTGAGATTCAGGGAATCTTGGTGCAGGAAATGCTTTCTCCAGCTTATGAAGTGATTATCGGAGTATCTAAGGACCCTCAATTCGGACCAGGCATTATGTTTGGTCTGGGCGGTATCTTCGTAGAGTTCATGAAGGACGCGGCTTTCCGAATTCCTCCTCTGTCAATAATGGATGCTGAGGAAATGATTAGGGAAATTAAAGGCTTTAAGGTATTGGAAGGGTATAGGGGAATGGATAAGGCTGATTTAAGCGGGATTGTAAATGTGTTGCTTAAAGTATCACAATTGGCCGCCGATTTGAAAGGTGTTGTTTCTGAACTCGATATCAATCCACTATTTGTCTTTGGAGAGGGGAAGGGCATAAAAGCCGTGGATGCTTTGGTGATATTAGAATGATAGTAAGGAATATCGGGCAGAAAAATAGTGACTGGGGTGAAATATGGGATTGGAAGATAGAGGAGAAGGCCAGCCCGAACCGAAATTGGGCCAGGTTGATTCAAAAGATTTATGAGGTAAAACTTCATGATGGACTACAGCCGTATCAAAAAGAAAATCACGACGGTACTGTTCCTGTCTCAGGGCTTGAGTTCCGCCGGGTTCATCGCCGCTTTTACCGTTAATGCCATTGTAGCGGTCAACTTGAGCGGGAAACCTTCCTTGGCAGGACTGCCCGGCGCTCTATATGTTCTCGGAATGGCCTTTGGGGCTTTGATCTGGGGTCTGAGTATGGAGCGTATTGGCCGGCGTAAAGGCCTTGTGCTTGGGCAGGTCATAGGGGTGATCGGATCGGGGCTGGCGATGCAGGCCATTTTCAAACGTTCTCTTACCTTTTTCCTGATAGGTCTGGTACTGGTCGGAATCGCCAGGGCGGCTATCGACCTGGGACGTTTTGCTGCGGCTGAAGTTCACTTCCCGGAGGAGCGGGGCCGGGCCATTTCTAACGTAGTTCTGGGCAGCACCGTGGGGGCGGTGATCGGACCTTTACTGGTGGGTCCCACCGGTCGATTGGCCCTGGAGGCCGGTTTCCCCGAGCTGGCCGGACCTTATAGCGTGAGTTTTGTCGGGTTGATCCTGGCCGCCGGGCTGATCTTCATCGGGCTGCGACCGGATCCCCGTGATATCGGGCGTGAAATCTCCCGCGGACTTCAGGAATCCCTTCCAGTGAGGACGATCCGTACCCTGCCGGAGATCGTCAAACAGCCGGGGGTTTTCGTGGCTATGATCAGTATGATCTTTGCCCAAATGGTCATGGTGGTGCCCATGTCCATCACCTCGGTTCATATGAAGGCCCATGAACATCCCCTGAGCGCGATATCCATGGTAGTCTCCGCTCACACCCTGGGGATGTTTGCCTTCTCCCTTATTTCCGGGAGGCTTACCGATAAATGGGGACGAGGACCGGTAATCATCCTGGGTTCATTAATCCTGATCCTTTCCTGCTTGATGGCTGCTCCATCCGAAAAATTCCTGCCTCTGGTGATCGCTCTTTTCTTTTTGGGGCTGGGCTGGAATTTTGCTTATGTGGCCGGATCCGCTCTCCTGGCCGATCAACTCGCTCCGGAAGAGCGGGCCAAGACCCAGGGATTCAATGATCTGCTGTTAAACCTGGGTTCGGCGGCCAGTCAGTTGAGCAGTGGTGTGGTCTTTGCTTTCGGTGGCTATTTAGTTATGGCGATGACCGCGGCGGTATTGGCCTTGGTTCCACTGATTGCGGGTATATGGTGGCAGAGGGCAAAGTCCAAAACCAGATGAGGTTAAACGATAAAGGGGTTGAAAGAATACTGGGACGGAAAAACCAAACCGCTCGGACCGCTCGATCCTTAGTTCAACAAAGTTGAACGACCGATCGGCCGGGAGCCGATCTGCCGAGCTCTTCTGAAAATAAGGGGAAAATCCTGTTTGATTATAGTCTTTACTTTTTAAAGGTCGTATTTCAAATGGGTTACCCCAGGCATCTCGTTTTCCCATTTCGAATATTTTAGAAATATAGTTGACATTTTAAAAAAACTGAATTAATATCCATTTTATGGAACTTGATTATGCCACTGCAGCGGAATTATTGGGCCAACTAGGTTATGTCACCCGACTCAAGATAGTGCGGGAACTGGTGAAGGCCGGATTTTCAGGAATGTCGGTCGGAGAAATTCAGCGCGAACTGGATGTGCCCAACTCAACCTTATCTCATCACCTTAGTCAGTTAAAACAGGTAGGGCTGATTCGCCAGGAACGTGAGAGCACTGTTTTAAGATGCCTTGTGGATTTCCATAAGATTGACGAAATCGTACGGTTTCTAACCGAGAAATGTTGCACCAAAGATGTCTCCCAAATCCGGAAATCTTCGAAATAAAGGGTTTTTTTTGCCCTTATATTTCCATATTCTTAGAAATAGAAAAATAACAACTGAAAAAAAGAAGGAACCACATAACACTCAAAGAGGATGAAAAACCATTGGAAAAGGGGTGAACTCTTTCAATCCCCCAAACCACCATTTTAAAGGAGCCGCCATGACAACAGAAAAAAAGGATTTTGAAATAACCATCCCCGATTCGCCTGACTGGCCGAATAGGGTCAGTGAAAAAGCGTTCATAAATGCCAAACTATACGGTTCATGTACCCAAAGCATTTTCTCCGTTTTCCTTGAAGAATTTCAGATTGATGATCCTTTGTTGATCCGGGCCGCCGGCGCCATGCATGTCGGCATGCTGACATCCCTGACCTGCGGAATTCACAGCGCCGCCATGATGGTTTTTGGTCTGGTGATGGGGAGAGAAAACCTGAAATCGGGTCATGACGGCTTGATCCCTATCATGGGACCTGGACAACATCTGGTCGGCCGAATCACCGACACCATCGGCGGTCATTCATGCCTTTCCCTTTCCGGCACCGATTTTTCCGACCTTAACCAAGCCATCGCTTTTCGGGGGTCCAAAGCTGCAGAAAAATGCCTTTACCGGATGAAAAATGGAGCAGGCGAAATCGCCCGTTTTTTGCAGGAAATGAGCCAAAAAGGAGAGATTTTCAGATTCGCCTGATAAAAAAGCCATTATGTTTCGAAATCGAAAAATTCGGTACGTTTCAGTTTCCATCTTTCTTCCTATCTCCCGGTCCCGTCGCCGTAATCGCCCAAAGCGGCAATGTGGTGACGTCCTGGCGCTCCAGATCCAGGTTGCTGGATGGGCTGGTAAAAGATGGCGAGTGTGTGAGAGATTAAGGGTCCCCAAGTAATAATAACTAAAAACAGAAACAGCGCCTGTTCATTCGGGGGGAAAGGAGGGAAGCTATCCTTTTTTTGCCGAACCAGGTAAAAAAAGAAGCCTATAGCTGATAGCTCAAAGGGGTTAGGAAGAAAGACGTTCGGTGGTCAGGGTTCGGCGTTTGGTGGCAAAATCAAAAGACTGAAAGACAAAAGATGGAAGGCGTGAATCATAATGGTTCCTTCCATCAATTAGGCCAGGCGGGCCCGCAGTTTCAGAAAGGGTCCGCCGTCGGTGACCTTGACCCATTCCTTGTGCCCTTTACCGCACATCCCCAGGCCGCTGATTTCCACAACGTTTCCGACCATGGTAATGGATTGGAGCAAGTCCGGGACATAGCCGGTGACGATCACCGGGGTAAAGACCCGGCCGGTCAGTCTTCCATTTTTGATTTCCTCTGCATAATAGCCTTCCAACTGAATCCCCCACCCTTTGGGGTCTTCCATACCGTTGGAAGGGTGCTCCAGGAAAAATCCATCTTTAATAGAGTGGACCATGTCTTCAAAGGTGTCTTCTCCAGGGCCGAAGTAGGTATTGGTCATCCGGGCGTAGACCTTTCTTTCAAAAGACTCCCGGCGCCCATTGGCCGAGCGGACCAGGCCCAAACGCATGGCTGAATTCAGATCGGTCAATCCTCTTCTTAGGATGCCTTTTTCGATGATCTGGGTTTCCCGGGCCGGCTCCCCTTCATGATCGAAGAAAAACGAGGCGGCCTGGCCGGGCAGGGCCGGCGAATCGAACATATTCACCAAAGGCGAAGCCACCGGCCCTCCCAGGTAATCCTCACCCCTGGCCCTCTTTTTCAAAAACATGTCCGTTTCCATACCGTGGCCGAAGGCCTCATGGGCAAAGATGCCGGCGAATTCCGGAGAAAAGATACAAGTATAGGTTCCCGGTTTCAGACGGGGGGCGTCCAGCAGTTTCCCGCAATCCTCAACCAGTTTTTCAAGTTTGTTCTCCGGAATAAAGGCCTGTTCATATCCCCCCTGTAAGGACTGGCCGGTATGCAGGTTAACCGAACGGTCTCCTTCCCGCATGACCACCAGGGCCGCCATCTGGGTCCGACGGAGGTCCTGGAAAAGGACCTTGTGGCGGTTGATAAACAATTCGCGGGAGCGCACATGGGCATACTGGCAGGTGGCCTGAACGATCCGATGATCCTTTTGGTGAAGCTGATCTTTGATGGTTCTGCAAGCCTCGATTTTTTCTTTCAGCGGGATGGATTCGGGATCTTTTTGGCAGGCCACGAAAAAATTTTTTTCCATTCTTGGTCCGGGATCGATGGCAAGACTATCATAAAAAACTCCCTGGTCTTTTCCCATCTCCATGAGTTTCCGGGAAATTTCCTTAAACCCTTCTTCGGTCATCTTCGAGGTGGCGGCCTCCAGAAAATACCGTCCGTTAAAGACAGAAAGCACTATCCCGCGAACCGGATCGAGCTGTTCGGCCTGCTGCTGCCGGGTTTGCACGGTCAGGCGTTCACCAAGGTTTTCGGTGGCCAGCAGGGAGGCATAGGGGAAAAGCCCTTCAAGCTCATAGACCACATCTTTAGCCAAAGATTTAAATAGGGGGGTATCCAAGATCATGAGTTCAATCCCTGTTTGATTTATTTTAGGTCTTAAAAGATCGTTTCGAAAAAGTCGTCACCCCGGTGAAAACCGGGGTCCAGAGGTTTTATGACAGATTGAATTTTCTGGATTCCGACTTTCGCCGGAATGACAAAAATGAAGCTCGGCGACTTTTTACGAAACCATCTCAAAATAATAGTGACATAAAACCTATCACAAATCCCGACCGACCACCAGCCTTTGTTAGTCAAAAGATAATGGCTTGCCCCGGTTCTGGAGATATGTTAATATCCCTTTGAATTATTTTTCAAGAAAGACAAAGGGGGATATCATGGCTTCAGTCAACAAGGTCATTCTAATCGGGAACCTCGGGGCAGATCCTGAACTGCGCTATACGGCCACAGGAACAGCCGTAGCCAATTTCAATATCGCCACCAAGGATTCCTGGACCGGTAAAGACGGCAATAAAGAAGAACGAACCGAATGGCATCGGGTTGTGGCCTGGGCCCGATTAGGGGAAATCTGCGGCGAGTATCTGGTTAAAGGTAAACAGGTTTATATCGAAGGAAAGCTGCGCACCCGGAGTTGGGAGGACCGGGACGGGAATAAACGCTACACCACCGAAATTCTGGCCCAGACCATGCAAATGCTGGGATCAGCCGGAGACCGGGGTCCCTCCGAAAGGGATATGGGCGGTAAAGAATTCGGCGGAGGAGAACCCCAGGGCGGAGGGCCTTTCCCTGAAGAGGATATCCCTTTTTAAAGCGAAAACAGAATATTAACCCCCCAAGGGCTATGGGCTATAGGCAAGAGGCTATAGGCGAAAATCAATACAAAGAAGTTGTTAACCTACTGCCCATAGCCTATCGCCTATCGCCCGCCGCAAAATTATTCTTATGCTTCGTAGCACCGTATCAGGGCCTGATGGTTTAATAAACGCTATCACTTAGACAACTCCTCCACCAACCTTGAAAACTCCTCGGACTGCCTGTACTCCTGAAGATTCCTCTGGTATTCCAGCCAGGATTTCCAGATCCCCAGCCAGCTCTGGTTGTGATAATACTCCCGGCCTTCGGTCGGAGACCGGCCGGAGACCAGGGCCTGAAACAAGCGGTATTCCTCCCAGCACCCCGGGCAAAGCTTCAGGGGCAAGCCCTCGGGGAGAATCTGTGTTTGGGGTGCCTCCAGTTGGGAGCCGCATTTGGCACACTTGTGCGGACAGGCCGTGCATTGCATCACCATACGGAAGGAATCCGATCTTTGTTTTTTCTCTTTGGATAGGGCGCCTTCTTTCTGCTTACGCAGACGGTCCTCGAAAGGAATGATATGGGCCATTTCAATCCTCCTCCATTCCTTTATTGGAATCGTTTAAATTGAATATTTTTTGAATCTGGTCGATTTTTACACCTTTATGGTCTTCGTGCCCCGCTTCTTTCAGAAAAGAGATGGGAGCATGCAGAATCTTGTTGATAATGGAACCGGTCATTTGCTCAATCGCCTTCTGTTGGCCCGGAGTTAAACCTTCCAGTGCCGATCCGGCCTTTTTCCATTCTCCCTGACGAATGGCCTCTATTTTCTGTCTCAGAGAAATGATGGTGGGAACGACGTCCAACCCGTTCAGCCAGGCGTCGAACTTGAGCCCTTCCTCCTGAGCGATCCTCTCGGCTTTCAGGGCTTCCTGTTTTCTAACGGCAATATTCTGCTGGATGACTCCCTGGAGGTCATCGATATCATAGAGATAGACATTATCCAGCTCATTAATTCCGGGATCGATATCCCGGGGAACGGCAATATCGATAAAAAACAGGGGCCTTTGTTTTCTTTGCTTCATGATGCTTTTAACTTGTGAATAGTCGATAATAATCTCCGGCGCCCCGGTAGAACTGAGAACAATGTCGGTTTCAAATAAAGCCGAGGGGATCTCATCCAGGGAGATGGCCTGCCCCTGCCATCGCCTGGCCAGTTCCATGGCCCTTTCCAGGGTGCGGTTGGCCACGATAAATTTCTGGACTCGGTTATTAAGGAGGTGTTCGGCGGCCAACTCGGCCATCTCACCGGCTCCGATCAACAACACTCTTTTCCCGGACAGGTCTTGAAAAATCTTCTTAGCCAGCTCAACCGCAGCGAAACTGACCGACACGGCTAGACCGCCAATTCCGGTTTCGGTCCGTATCCGTTTGGCCACGGAAAAGGTTTTGTGCAGCAGGCGATTGAGGATAACTCCGGTGGTATGATTTCTGACCGACTCTTGATAGGCCTCCTTTATCTGACCTAGGATCTGGGGTTCGCCAATAACCATGGAGTCCAAACCGGCGGCCACTTTAAAAAGGTGTTGAATAGCCCCATCGGCTCTCAAGACATAAATCTCCGGTATTAAGTCCGAAGGGGATTTCTGAATTCCATCGGCCCAATACTGCATCAGATCCCGAATCGTCCGCTCCGGCTCTTCCGAGGTAAACAGGAGTTCGACCCGGTTACAGGTGGTCAGGAAGAGCGATTCCATAAGTCCTGTGGCTTCTTGGGTCGAGGCAGGAACCGGTCCCTTTTCCGTTAAAAATCCGGATAGCCGTTCCCGTACATCCACGGAGGTGGTTTTATGATTAAGGCCGATGACAACGATTTCCAAAATCAGATCCTTTTTTCAGAGTTCAGACCCTGAACGGCCGGAGTCTCAAAAGCCGAAAAGCTATGATACCCTTTGACCAGAAAATTCACCCCTAAAAAAGAAAAGATTAAAACAAGAAACCCGATAATGGAGATCAGGGCTGAACGCCGGCCTCGCCATCCGGACATCAGCCGGCCGTGCAGCAGGGCGGCATAAAGCAGCCAGGTAATCAGGGACCAGACTTCTTTAGGATCCCATCTCCAGAAGGTACCCAGGGTGTATTGGGCAAAGATCGATCCGCTGAGCATGCCCAGGGTCATAAGAGAAAATCCCAGAACCAGGCTATTGTAGTTCAAGGCATCCAAAATCTCCAGGGCCGGCAGCCGATGATAAAGAAGGCCTAATTGCTTGGATTTGATCTGACGTTCCTGCACGAGATACATAATTCCGGCTAAAAAGGCTACGGCAAAAACCCGGTTGCCGGCAAAAATAAAGACGATGTGAACCGTCAGCCAAATGTTTTGCAGTAAGGGGTTGATCGATCCGGTTTGAAGT
>JACQYK010000117.1 GCA_016208255.1 Deltaproteobacteria bacterium
GAAGGTTGGCCACACTCACTTTGTGTAACGAGGCCGAATCAGGTTCGCTTTCGCTAAGGCTCACACGTTCGCGGTCAGGGGTTCTCCACCCCTTCGCGACCAGGATTGTTCCCAGTCACCGTACCGCTTCCTGCGTTCAGTTGCCCTCACGCAGGGGTCCGCCGCTACATGGTGAACGGGCAATTCCCATGACTGACTCCTTTCAGTCAGCAAGATGTACCAGGCTTATCCTGGCGCTCCAGACTCACACAGACAAAAGCCATACAAAGGTATATCTCTCACAGAGTTCTCAGAGCCGCAGAGACAACTTAATATATTGATTGCCGGTGAGGGGCCGGCAATCAATAACCAGCAATCGCCTCTCGGCGAACATAGCCCTGCATGGTAGCGGGGTCAGGTAAATCGGCCCACTCAACGATTTACCTGAAAAAGAAAGTTCCTCTCTGAGAACTCTGAGGGCTCGAGTGACCGAAGGGAACGGGCGAGAGGGAAAATTTGTGCCCGAAGGGCCTGATGGTGGGAGGAAGACAAGTCGTCTTCCTCCTGTCCTGCAGTCTTCTGTGGCAAAAAAAGGATTTTGTTGTACTATAAAGGCACCATAATCGAAACAATCCAGTAAATCCTGTCTAATAAGGTTTAAAAATTTGAGGAATATTTTGTGGAGCCGGTGATCAAAGCCGAAAACCTGACTAAACGTTTTCGGGAAATGGTAGCCGTCGATCATATCTCTTTTGAGATTCAGGCCGGGCAGTGTTTTGGTTTTTTAGGGCCCAACGGCGCCGGCAAGACCAGCACCATACGGATGATCTATGGCTTTTCTCCCATTACCGATGGCCGCCTGCTGGTTTTCGGGAAGGACATTCGCCGGCACTTCCGGGAAATCAAGGCCAGGACCGGGGTTTGCCAGCAGGAAAACAACCTCGATCCGGACTTCACGGTCTGGGAAAATTTACTGGTCTATGCCCGTTATTTTGATCTGCCTAAAAAAATCGCCCGGGAAAAGGCCGAAGAATGGCTGAACTTTATGGGCTTGATCCATAAAAGGAATTCCAGGATCCCGGAACTTTCCGGGGGACTCATGCGCCGCCTGGTCGTCGCCCGGGCCCTGATGCACAATCCTGAACTGTTGATCCTGGACGAACCCACCACCGGACTGGACCCCCAGTCCCGGCATCAGGTCTGGGAGCAGATCAGGCAGCTTAAAACCAAGGGCCTTTGCATCCTTTTGACTACTCATTATATGGATGAGGCCGAACAGATCTGCGACCGTTTGGTGATTATGGACCAGGGGCGCATCCTGGTCGAGGGGACTCCCCTTTCCCTCATCGGCCGGCATATCGGGGGGAATGTGATCGAAGTGGAAAATCCGGCCCCCCCCTTATTGGATTTCCTGAAGGCCCGTGAAATCCCTTTTGAACAGCTCCCGCATCGTTTGCTGATCCCCACCCGGGAAGGAGAAAAATTATTCCGCCAAATCTCCGATGAATACTGCACCGGCGGTTGTACCCTACGTATGGCCACCCTGGAGGATGTGTTTTTAAAATTTACCGGTCGGGGGCTCCGCGAATGAACAACCGGAACCCAAATCCAGCCCCTGACAATCCGCAATCCGCAATCCGAAATCCGCAATCGATTACCGGGCGTTTTTTACGGGTCTGGCAACGCAATTGGGATGTTTACCTCAAGACCTGGAGGATCAATTTTCTTCCCCCGGTTCTGGAACCGATTTTTTATCTGCTGGCCTTTGGCGCGGGTTTGGGTTACCTGGTCGGGCAACTGAATTTTGAGGGGCGGCAGATCAGCTATGCGGCCTTTATCGCCCCGGGGGTCCTGGCTATCAATATCATGCAAAATGCCTTTTTTGAAACCACCTATGCTTCTTTTGTGCGGATGTATTATCAAAAAACTTTTGATGCCCTGATGGCCACCCCCTTAACGGTGGAAGAGATTATCCTGGGCGATATAATCTGGGGGGCCAGCCGTTCGTTGATGGCCACGGCCCTGATGATGATTATCCTGACCTTCTTCGGACTGTTAAGCTACCCCTGGTCTCTGGGAATCCTGCTGGTTTCTTTACTGGGGGGCCTGGCTTTCGGGGCGGTGGGTATGTGCTTTACGGCCCTGATGCCCAACATCGAGGCCTTCAACCTTCCGGTTTTTCTTTTTGTGACCCCCATGTTTCTCTTTTCCGGGACCTTTTTCCCTTTGGATCAGCTTCCCCTCTGGGCCAGAATCCTGGCCTGGGTATTTCCCCTGACCCATGTGGTGGATCTGACCCGGGCCCTGGCTTTAAATATCCTTTCCCTGCAGCAATTGTGGAATTTTTTATATCTCCTGATCTTCTCTATCATTGCCCTGCCCCTGTCCTTGCGGCTGATGGTCCGCAGATTGATTCAATAGGTGACACGATGAGCCGACAGAGTGCCGGTTTGCTGATGTATCGTTTGGGGGATAAGGGGCTTGAGGTTTTTCTGGTCCACCCCGGAGGTCCCTACTGGGCGGCCAGGGACGAAGGGGCCTGGTCGATCCCCAAGGGCGAATATACTGAAAATGAGGACCCGCTGGAGGCGGCCAGGCGGGAATTTTTCGAAGAGACCGGGTTTAGGGCCAAAGGGGTCTTCAAGCCGCTTTCCACCATCAGGCAGCCGGGTGGAAAATGGGTGTCCGCCTGGGCCTTTGCCGGGGACTGCGACCCTGCTTCGATCAGGAGCAACACCTTTCCCATGGAGTGGCCTCCCCGATCCGGCAGAAAAAGAGAGTTTCCGGAAATAGACCGGGCGGCCTGGTTCGGGATTGACGAGGCCGCCCGGAAACTGAATAAAGGCCAGATCGGCTTTCTTGAGGAGCTTAAGGAGATATTAGCAAATAACAACATCATTTCTTTCGAGGGGTGATTGCTTTTCTTAAGCTTGGTTTATAATGGTGCTAAAAGTTAGGCACGTTCGGCACGAACGCCCCCCCATTTCTGTGGCGAATTATCTTGACATGAAAAAATTGCCAGACCTATACTTCAAAGCCGAATTTAATCCTGAAAGGGAGGGACCGAATCATGTTTGATCTCAAAGGACATGTCAGTGTTTTGACCGGTGGAAACGGGGGCATCGGGCTGGGGATGGCTCGGGGATTGGCGAAATCGGGAGCCGGTATCGCCATCTGGGGACGAAACATAGATAAAAACGCCAGGGCCGTGGCCGAGTTAAAAAGTCTCGGCGCAGAGGCCATGGCTTTTCAGTGCGATGTGTCGAAGGAAGACCAGATCGTTAAGGCCGTGAAAGAAACTGTCACTTATTTCGGCCGAATCGACTCCTGTTTTGCCAATGCCGGCATCGGTATTGCCAAACCGACGGTCGAGACCACCATGGAAGACTGGACCAGGGTGCTGGACGTTAACCTGACGGGTGTTTTTATAACCTTTCGGGAGGCGGCCAAACACATGATCGCCCGCGGGGGAGGGGGAAAACTAATCGCCACCTCTTCCATCGGTTCGATGCACGGTATGCCGCGCAATTCCAGTTATTCGGCCACGAAGGCCGGGGTTATTGCCATCGTCCGTTCCCTGGCGGTAGAACTGGGACGTTATAATATTCAGGCCAACGCCATCATCCCTGGTTGGATTGAAACGGATATGACCGTTGAAGCCAGGGCTTTTGAAAAACTGAACAAAACGGTCATCCAGAGGACACCGGCCCACCGCTGGGGGAAACCGGGGGATTTTGAAGGGCTGGCGGTTTACCTGGCTTCGAGAGAATCCGATTTTCAAACCGGAACCGCTATCCCCATAGACGGCGGATACACCATTTTTTAGATTTTTATAATCCGGGTCTAAAAAGGAGAGAAAAAATGATCCCTAAAGAACCTTTTAAAGGCGTGCTGGGACGTACTTACCAGGAATCCAGCCCCTGGTGGCCGGAACCGAAAAGGACATCGGAGAACAATCCGAATGTCATCATCATCCTGTTTGACGACATGGGTTTTTCCCATTTGGGCTGCTACGGCTCCACCATCGAGACACCCAACATCGATCGTCTGGCCGCGGGGGGATTAAGGTATAACAATTTCCATACTACGGACCTCTGCTCGCCCACCCGGGCCTGTTTGATGACCGGTCGCGATCACCATACGGTCGGAATGCGATCGATTTCCAATATCAATACCGGATTCCCCAATACCCAGGGGAACATCACCCCTCACGCCGCCACTATCGCCGAAATGCTGCGGGAAGAAGGCTACGCCACCTTTTGTGTCGGCAAGTGGCATCTGGCCCAGACCCAGGACACCTCCACCGCCGGACCCTTCGATCAATGGCCCGTTCAACGGGGCTTTGACCGCTATTATGGATTTTTAGATGGAGAGACCGACCAGTTCTATCCCAGTCTGACGTACGACAACCATCCCGTTGATCCGCCTTTTGGTCCGGAAGAAGGCTATCACCTGACCGAGGACCTGGTGGATCATTCCATGGAGTTTATCCGTGATTTGAAATCCTTAAGGCCTGACCGGCCCTATTTTCTTTACCTGGCCTTCGGGGCCACCCACGCCCCGCATCAGGCGCCGACGGAATTTATTAATAAATATCGGGGGCGTTTCGATGCCGGCTGGGATGTTATCAGGGAGCAATGGTATAAACGACAATTGGATATGGGAATAATTCCTGAGGGGACCGAACTGGCCCCGCGGAATCCGGGGGTCAAGCCCTGGTCTTTGACGGCAATATCTATACCGACCATTATGTGGTCCGATCGGGACAGAAAGTGCCGCTGGGCTCAAGCACGCTCGGGGTACGTTTCACCCGGCTGGATCAAAAAGGGATCATCACCCTCCTGGTTAATGGAATGGAATGCGGGACCATGGAAGTGCCTTCCATATTGCGCGGTAGCAGCACCGGCATGAGCATCGGGAAAGACAGCCTGTCTCCGGTTACCGGCGACTATCGCGCTCCGTTTCCCTTCTCAGGCACTATTCACCGGGTGGAGGTAACCTTCCTGCCCTTCCAGTCCCCATCCGATGAAAAGAAGGAGGCCAGGGACCGGTATCATACCGAAATGGCCAGACAATAATTAGAGGAGGAAGTTCTTTTGCCGCTCAAATTCTGAAACATGCCATGAAAGGAAAGTCTATGGTTCCGAAAGGTTTATACTTTGAAGATTTTTCACCGGGAAAGCATTTCAAGACCCTTAAACGAACGATTACGGAAACCGACCTGGTCAATTTTACCACGCTCTGCGGTTTCTTCGAGTCTCTGTTTATGGATCAAACCTATGTCGAGGCCGAAACATCCTTTGGCCGGCGCATCGCGCCCGGCGCTCTCTCCCTGGCCTTTGCCGAAGGATTATCTATTCTTTCCGGAATCCTCCATCACACGGGCCTGGCCTTTCTGGGACTGGAGATGGAAATCAAAAAGCCGGTGTTTATCGGAGACACCATCGGAGTGGAAATCGAAGTCGTCGACCTAAGGGAAACTCAAAAACCGGACCGCGGTATCGTAACCTTTTATCACCGGGTCACCAATCAGAAGGGGGAAGTGGTGATGGAATATCGGGTCAAGCGAATGATCCGTCGCCAGGATAGGTGAGAAGTGTCTAATCAGACCCATTGGTCGGGTTGATTTTTACGTTTAGAACCAACGCCCCGGTTTACCAAACAAGAAATCCGGCAAGGGAGATTTGGGCAAGCGGAGGGATTGGCCGGCTGAATAAGTTGTTTTTCCACCAACGCCCCTACGATGAATCCCTGGCGGGACAACGCAGAGAAAAGGAGGAGAGGAATGATTCCCGAAATCAGAAAAATTCTTTATGCTACCGATCTTAGTAAAAATTCATCTTATGCCTTTCTTTATGCCGTCGATATGGCCAAAAGGCATAACTCAAAAATTGTCATTTTACATTCCGTCAGACCTGTTCATTATCTGGACTCTGAAGAAATAATGTCTTATCAAGCATTAGAGCTGTTGGATAAAGCCAAAAAAGTGGAACAGGAGACGGACTTTGAAGAAATCAGGAAAAATCTTCAAAAATTTTGTGAGATCACGGAAAAGCAGATCGGCCCTCCCTGCCTTGAACTGGTATCCAAAATCCTGGTTCCTTTAGGCCATCCCGTAGAAGAGATTTTAAACGCAGCCGATAAAGAAGATTGTGACGCCATTGTCCTGGGAACTCACGGAAAAGGATTCTTGAAGCACACCTTTCTGGGAAGTGTGGCGGAAGCCGTATTGGCTAGAAGCCGAAAGCCGGTTCTCGTTATCCCCTTGCCTTCGGAAAAAACCAATTTTGATGGGAGGTAAAGAAATGTCCTGGGAATCGGTATTATTGGATATAGGTAATCATATGGCCACGATTACCCTTAACCGGCCGGATCAGATGAATGCCTTCAGCGGCCTGATGAGGCAGGAGATCGCTGAAGTGGTTGATACGGTATGCCGGGACCCGGAAGTAAGGGTCATTGTCATTACCGGTGCGGGCAAAGCCTTCTGTGTGGGAGGGGATGTCAAGGAATTTGCTTCTGGCAGTTCCAGAGGATTGGAAGGTTCCACTTCTAACGAACGGCCGGCCATGTCCAAAATCGTCCTGGCTCTCAACCGTGTGGAAAAACCGGTCATTGCCGCGGTCAATGGAGCCGCGGTGGGCGGAGGGGTCAATCTGGCCCTGGCCTGCGATATCCGGATCGCCAGTGAAAAGGCCCGGTTTGGGCAGGTATTTGTTCGACGGGGACTTCACACCGATTGGGGAGGGATTTATTTTTTACCCCGCCTGGTCGGCTATGCCAAGGCGGCGGAATTAATCTTTACCGGAGAGGTCATAGAGGCTCAGGAGGCCTTGAAAATAGGCTTGGCCAACAAAGTTGTTCCTCATGAACAATTAATGGAGGCCTCCTACGAGCTCGCCGGTCGGATCGCCAAAAACGCCCCTGTGCCTATCGCCTTTGCCAAACGGGGACTCCAGAATTTTTATAAATGGGACCTGGCCGCGGCCCTCGATTATGAGGCCTATGTTCTCGGTATTACTGCGCGCAGCGAAGATTTCAAGGAAGGGGTCAAGGCCTTCCTGGAAAAACGGGAACCTGAGTTTAAGGGAAGATAACCGACAGTGGGTGGGGGAATGTGTTTGGCTTTGGCCTCAGAGATCGCCTCCACCACACCCAAGGCTGTTTTACTTCGTCCTTTATTAATACTTTAGAATAGACATCCGGAGCAGATCAGCCTATAAAAATAGAACTCGTTGGGTGATGGACCCTGTTTTCGAACTCAACCAATAAACTATAAGGAGGAAGAATGGATACGGAAATGAAAAATCTTTTTTCCATCGAAGGGAAAACAGCACTCGTCAGCGGCGGGTCAAGGGGGATCGGGGAAATGATCGCGGCCGGTTTTTTGAATTATGGGGCCAGGGTTTATCTCAGCTCTCGCAAGGCAGCCGTTTGCGACGCCACCGCCAAACGGCTGAGCGACCGATACGGTCGCGAATGTCTTTCTCTGCCGGCCGACCTGAGCGACCTCAAAGGCATTGAATATTTGGCCAAAGCCTTATCGGAACGTGAAAACAAACTGGATATCCTGGTTAACAACGCCGGGGCAACCTGGGGCGCCTCCCTGGAACAATTCCCGGAAGTGGGGTGGGACAAGGTGATGGACACTAATGTCAAAGCTATTTTTTTTCTTACCCAAAAGCTGCTGCCCCTGTTGCGGAAATCGGCATCGTCCGAAAATCCGGCCCGGGTGATCAACATCGGCTCCATCGATGGGATCAAAACGCCCTCTTTTGACAACTTCTCCTATGGCCCTTCCAAAGCGGCCGTGCACCATCTGACCCGGGTCCTGGCCGCACGCCTGATCAAAGACCACATTATTGTCAACGCCATAGCACCGGGCCCCTTTCCGACCTGGATGCTGAGCTCCGGGGTCGGCTTTGGAGGAAAAATTGAAGGCGATGGGGTAGACTGGGATCTGGTCGGTCAGGGCAATCCCAGCGGTCGTGTCGGTACCCTGGAAGACATCAGCGGATTGGCCATATTTCTCAGTTCAAGGGCGGGCGCCTATGTGGTGGGTCAAACCATCCCCTGCGACGGCGGCATGGTCGCCGTATCCTGAATGGAAAAAGGCATAGGCACAGACCTTAGAGTTCTTATGAACCACCCCCCTGTATCGGTCGAACCCAATCTCTCTTCCTACGAAGCCTTGGCCGCCCTGTATAATGCTCTGATGACCGGGGTGGTGCTTTCCCTGGTGACCCGTCGCGGGGAAGAAGTGACCGCAGACTTTGTTCAGGCCCACTTCCGGAGGCAGCATCTCGAGAAGTTTCTGCCGGGGCTTCGCAAGCTCGGTTTGGAAGAGCACCCGCACGCCGTAGCCTGCGCCCTCTATCACTACCATTCCAATGCCCTCGGTGGTGTCAAGACCGAGTATCTGCGTGAAAGTGACCGCAAGGCCTGGGTGCGCTATCCCCCGCCCCGCTGGATCTGGCGCGGTACGGCGGTCTGCGCCGTACCCCACAACGTGAACATTGCCATGCTCAAAGGGTGGCATGCCTATAACGGTGTAAGTCTGAAGAATCCGCGGCTCGGTTTTGTCTGTACCGGTACCATCACCTCCGGGGCACCGGGCCTGGAGGGCTACTATTACGAATACGACCGGCCGATCACAGCTGACGAGCGCCTTCGTTTCACAGATCATGAACGGATGCCCCGCGTCGACCCGGCCGGGCAGCCCCAACTTGATGTGGTTGACTGGCCGGAAGAACGTCGGCCTAAGACCTTTCGAAGCTATGCCATGGAGTATGTGCACTCTTTAATTCCGACACTCATAGACCTGATCGGCCGGGAGGCCGCAGTGGATGAAATCGGTCGAACTGCCCGCTTTATCGGGATGCAGTACTACGAGGAAGTCGTAAAAACCCTTGGCTTTCCGCCCAATGACGGCAGTCCGGCAGTCTTTGCCCGCCTGTTGTCCCTGCTCCTGGCTGCCCAGGGGGAGGACGTCCTCCTCGATGTTCAAACTCCCGGTAGGGCACGAGTCGAAATACAGGGTTGGCGTCTGATGGAGGGTGTGGCCTTAACGCGGGAGGATCAGGAGGCCTCCTTCAGGGCCTGGAATGAGCTCTGGATCGGAGCGGCCCTGGCCCACAACCGCTTCATGGACCTGCGGGTATCCGGTGACCTTCAGGAAACAATGGTTTGGTCTGCAACTTGATCTGCCCTTTCCGTGAAAAAATAGGACAGCGCCTATTTACAGAAACTTCCTTTAAAGGAGATTAGGCGCTTTCCCTATTTTCCTTCTTACCCCATAGATATACATGAGCCAAGAGCAGACTTGACCCCTTTTCAGAACGAACCTCCCCCCTATTAAAGAGTCAAGAGCAGATTTGATCCCGTTTCCCTATGGCCTTAAGAATAAACCTTTTCATGGCCTCAATAACCAACTCTTCCTGATCCAGATGGGGAGAGTGCCGGCATTGGTCAACCACCAAAACCTCGACTCCCCCTCCGGCCTGGGTTTCGATGGCCTGGATCTGGGCCATAGTTCCATATTGATCCTCTTTCCCCTGAATGGCCAGCAGGGGGACCCTTATGCCCGCTAAGAACTCCTCGATGTTCCAATTCATGAAATCCGGATCGAGCCAGGCTTTATTCCATCCCCAAAAAGCAACGTCCGTATTCGGCCCATGATATTTCTTTAATTTCTCTCGCAGATCCTTATGGAGATAGTTCTCCCCGGCCTCTTGAATGGAGCGCACACTAATTTCTTCACAAAATACATGGGCGGCCTCGGTGATCAACCCTCTTAGCGGAAGAGCGGGGGTTCCTCCGGCGTAGACAACGGCAATAGAGCCGCCGTCCGAATGCCCTATCAGCAAACACTCCCTTATTCCCAACGCGCTTATTATTTTGGGAAGCGTATAAAGCCCTTCATTTTGCATATAGGTGAGGGGCCGGGGTAACGGGCAAGGGCCCGATTTTCCATAACCCAGCCGGCTGTAAACCAAGACACCGCAGCCCGTGGCCGTTCCTAATCGCGCCGGGAAATCCTTCCACATTTCAACGCAGCCCAGACCTTCGTGCAGGAATATCAGGGTGGGGGCCTCTTCGGGTGATGGTCCGTACCAACCCGCATCGAGTTTATTCCCTTGCACCAGTATATGATCCATAAATCGACTTAATCTTCCTTAAATCCGCCGATGATCAAAAGTTTACAACCTCCTCTTTTAGCTGGTCGTCCTTTTAGGCCCCGCCGCTGACTTTAAGAATCGCACCGGTGATATATTCCGCTTTGTCGGAAACCAGGAAGGCGACGGCATTGGCGATGTCCCGGGGCTGGCCGACGCGTCCAAAGGGGGAGATGGCATAGAGGTCATTGATGTCCTGGACGTTTCGTGTGGCCTTGGCCAGACGGGTGCCCATATCGGTTTCCACCAGCCCTGGTCGGACGATGTTGACCCGGATGCCCTGGCCCACCTCCTCCTTGGCCAAGGTCAAGGCCAGGGCCTCCATGGCCGTCTTGGCCATGTTATAGGGGGCGCCGTGGGGCGAGAGCATTTCCGCGGCTACGGAAGAGATGAAAATGATATCCCCCCGGGATTGTTGCCTCATGATCGGCAATACGGCCTGGGAAAAATAAAAGGAGCCGAAGACATGGGTCCGGATAACCCTTTCCATTTCCAGGGGGTCTGTATTTAAAACCGAATTGCCCCGGGAGGCGATACCGGCGTTGTTGACCAGGATATCGATCTTGCCCAAAGAACCGACGGTCAGCTTAACGGCCTCCTTAATACTGTCGTAATCCGTGGCGTCGGCCCGAAAAGCGGCCGCCTTTCGGGAAAGGGCCTGAATCTCCTTGACTGTTTTTTCGGCCGCGGCCTCATCCTTTCGGTAAATAACCGCGATATCCGCTCCGGCCTCGGCCAGGGTTAGTGAAATGGCCCGCCCGATCCCCCTGCCCCCTCCGGTCACTACAGCCACCCGTCCTTTTAAATTCATTTTTTCCCTCCCAATAGGTATTCGGTTATTTATGATGGACTTGTAAAAGTCTATCAACAGGCCGAGGACGATTAAATCCCGGCCTGGGTGAAGGTGGAACCACTTGAATTCACTTCAAGTGGCGGGAGAGGGGAAGCCCTTTCCCGCATCGTGAAAAGTCGTTTTTTGACTTTTTACGAGGTTGTCATTTATGGTTCATCACCTTTTTGGAAAAGTAGGACAATAGTTCTTTTGCCTGACCCCGACCAAGACGGGTCAGGCAAACCTATCCTTCGCCTGACGGCGAACCTGATTTAAGTGCCTGCAAGGCCTGTCGGTAGGAGGAAGACAAATCGCCTTGTTGAATAATCCGGGCCACTTTTTCCAATGAATCCGGAGGTTCATTCCAACCATTCCGGTTTAAGGATTCAATCATTCCGGGCTTGTGCCAATTCCTTTA
>JACQYK010000118.1 GCA_016208255.1 Deltaproteobacteria bacterium
GATCTTCAAAAGTCATTTGCAAATCTCTATTCCCTCGGGCTAAAAGGGGAGTAATTTTCTTTAAGATCTTTATAAGTGGTTTGGTTAACTGATGGAATGACCGTGCTTTCTTTTTCCGGCGCTGGGGCTCCATGGTGTAAGGCATGACTTGTAAATACCTCCGTAATTTCAAGTATTTACAAAAAATTGGCCCGCTAACTAACGGAAATTTCAATCAAAAAATGACATCGTCGTAACTTTTTCATCCTTTTTTCATTGTATTTGCAAGCACGTAAATTATATGCAAACTTCTATCCTGACAACGCTGTACTTGATCCTGGATTTTACAAATGGTTCTCATCCGGAAAAGACCTTTCCGGATGAGAACTAAATAGTTTTTGGGGAGGGGGAATATCCGGAATAAGGCTTTCGGTCTCGCTACTGAAGAAAAAACCTTCAAGGCTTCAGTCCCTTAGAACGCAGTTCTCTTTGGATTTCAAGTATCTTTACGCCCAGAATCCGATCCAGCTCCGGATTCCTATTGATAAATTGAAGGGCAATAAATACTAATTCACGACTCCGTTTTTGATTTTCCGGATAAGATATTCTTTTGATTTGGGCGTCCAATTTAAACTGATGCTCATCGAGTGCCAGGGTAACCCTGATGGTCTCGCCTACTTCAAAATTAAATTCACGATCCTGGTTGCGCGTGGCACTGATTAAAGTGCCTCCGATCGAAATATCAATAATCCCCAAAGGCTGGTTGTAGACAGATATCTCAAGACCGCAATCACTGGGAGGGTGAATACGATAAAACATTCGAAGATCATAAGGTTTGGGTATGCTATTTTGCTGTAGGATAATGGCCGAGGCGCTTTGAGAGGAAGATAATTGGTACTCCTTTACGAAATCTACAATCCTGGCTTGGAACCCATAGCGAACCATTTTTTCCTTTTCTAAGTTCAAAAAAGAAACGATGACGCTCTTGTTTAGCCGGACGGCGGATAAGGCCGGATCAGGCTGGGCAATAATAATTTTTTTCCCGGTCATATCATGTAAAGTTGATGTTCGGATATCGTTAATCTCTCGAATAGGATCGGTTCTGACAACCAGATTGAGAGACAAACCCGGTTTTAATAGGATTTTGGGAGTGGCGGATGGTGATTTTTCCCTGGCTTTTAGTCGAGCTCGCAAATCTGGCAACTCCCTTTACCCCCAACAAACCCCGGATCAGGGCCAAGGCGGATATCAGGTTCCGAATATTTCCTAAACCCTGGATCCGGCTTCCAGTGGAACGGCGTTTTGGGATTCTTGGACTAAGTTGTTTTTATTATTTTATAATTTAGCAAATATCCAAAAATGGGACTTTCAGCGAAAAAAGAAATCTGGCAGAACCTAAACATACCCCCGCTCTTGGCCTGATCGTTTGATGGAGTTTGGCCAGCCCAATATTTTTATATATGAGTAAGACCAGCAGATCAAGTAGAAAACGGGCTTGTTCTATAGGACACTGCCAAAACATGGGAAGATAAGGGAAGATAAAGGGGGTTTATTAAATAGTCAGGCCACGCAAGGGGCCTGACACCACGAATCACTAAAGAAAAAGTAAGAGGGTCCTGTTATTTACTTGAAAAAACATAAGACTTTTTTTATAGATTATTGGGGAACAGATTCACTTCAAAACTTTAACGAACCTTTTTCAGATCGGAGTTTCTTTTAGATCTTTCACCTCAACCTGGTGGCAGTAAAAGGAGTAAAGATGCCCCTGATTATTTCCATTGTCGGATATTCCAATAGCGGCAAAACCCGTTTATTAGAGAAAATGATCCCTATCCTGAAGGCCAAGGGATACACCATTGGGATAATAAAACATAGCGGACATGATTTTTCTCTGGATCAACCCGCTAAAGATACTTATAAATTCAAACAGGCCGGGGCTGATGGGGTGGTTCTGGTCGGTTCCGGACAAATCGGATATCTCGGAAATATAGACGAGTCAGAAGGCTTGAACTTAAACCGGATTGAACAAACCTTTTTCTCCGACCGGGACATCGTCCTGACCGAAGGGTTTAAAAAAGGAGATAAACCAAAAATTGCAGTATTGACCAGGGGAGAGGAAGAGCAATTATTTAAAGAGGTTGAGGGCAATATTGTTGCTACCGTCGGCGAAATACCCTTCCGGTCGGACCTGCCTCACTTTAAAACGGATGATTCCGAGGGACTGGTGCAAATGTTGGAAGACCGGTTTCTAAAAGAACGGAACAAGCCCTCTATCAGGGTCATTTTGGATGGAAAGAATATCCCTTTGAATCATTTTGTTCAAGACATGGCCCGGAGCGGGATCATGGGAATGCTGTCCCCGTTAAAGGGTTTTAAAGAGTCCCAGGACATAGAAATTAAAATCCATTTTCCGGAAAAGAAATGACCAAAGTGAAAAAACTCAGGGTAGCCTTACTGACAGGGGGGATTTCCAATGAACGGGAGATTTCTCTCAAAAGCGGGAGCGAGGTACAGAAGGCTTTAAATCCTGATCGGTATCAGGTTTCTGTTTATGACCTGAAAGAGGGCCTGGCTCCTCTGGTGGCCGATGCCCCTCGGATAGATGTGGCTTTGATTATTCTTCACGGCCGGTTTGGGGAAGACGGCACGGTTCAAGGAATGTTGGAATTGCTCGGCATCCCTTATCAAGGTTCCGGAGTTTTAGGGAGCGCTCTGGCCATAAACAAACGGTTGGCCAAGACCTTGTATCGTCAGGAAGGTTTGCCCGTTGGCCGGGACTACCTGGTTCGTCAGGGGGACCATTTGGATTTGAACGCGGCGGCCCAAAAACTGGGTTGGCCCATCGTGGTCAAACCTAACAGTGAAGGGTCGAGTATCGGTGTTCAGTTGGCGAAAAATTTTAAGGAACTGTCCGAAATAATTAAGCAAACGTTTTCCATAGATCAAGAGGTCCTGATTGAGGAGCATATTAAGGGCCGGGAGATAACAGCCGGGGTCTTGGGGAACCAATCCCTTCAGTCTTTGCCCATTGTGGAAATAATCCCGGCAGAATCCTATGAATTTTTTGATTATGAAGCCAAATATAAAGAAAAGGCCAGTCGGGAAATATGTCCGGCCGATCTTCCGGAATCAATTACCCGGCTTGCTCAGGAATACGCTTTGAGGGCCCATAGAGTTCTTAATTTAAGAGGTTACAGTCGTACGGATATGATTGTCCGAGGAGAAAAAATTTTTTTATTGGAAACCAATACCATCCCGGGTATGACTCAAACCAGCCTGTTACCCCTGGCTGCCAGGGTGGCGGGAATGGATTTTCCCGACTTACTGGACCGCTTGATTGATCTGGCCCTGGAAGATAAAAATCCAGGTCAGGAAGAAAATAAACCCAACAATTTTTAATTTCCCCCCCTTTTTTTCCCTTGACAAATGAATGGTTTTTGTTATATGGATTCATTGTTCTATTATTCACAATATTCAGGTTTTTTTAATATTTATATATAGCCAACCTATTTGTGCCCATCCTTTGATTTGTTCCAATTAAGGGAAGTTGTGAATAATCAATAAGGTTCTTTTTAAGAAAAGGCTGTACTTTTTGATTAGTGATTATCAATCAGTAAAAATTTGACAAAAAATGTAGGGAGGAAAAAAAATGGAATACATTGGACATGGCGGAAAAAAACTTGTTGAACGAGTCATCACGGACAAGAACGAAGCCCTCAATAAAATTAAAGGGTTAAAAAGTGTTCCGGTCCGGCGTCAATTGGCCACGGAGGTCATCAGCCTGGCTTACGGATTCTTTTCACCCCTGGAAGGCTTCATGACCAAGGCTAATGTTGAGGCGACCTGCAAGCAAATGACCTTGGCGGATGGAACCGTTTGGAGTATCCCGATCGTTTTTGATATTTCAGACAAAGAAATTGCTGATTTTGGGATTAAGACCGGCTCCTCAATCCTGTTGACCTATGAGGGGAATCCTCTGGCAATTTTTGAAATTGAAGACATATTTACCTATGATCGGGCTGTATGGAACCAATCAGTTTACGGAACGACCGATGAAAAACATCCCGGGGTGAAACGAACCCTGGAATACAAAGACAAATTCCTGGGTGGAAAAATTACCTTGATTAATCCTCCTAAGTTTAATCCTCCCTTTGATCAATACTGGCTCACCCCCAAACAGCATCGAGATAAATTTGGAGAAAAAAATTGGAAACGGATTGTGGCCCATCAGACACGGAACGTTCCCCACTCCGGGCACGAATGGCTGATGAAGCATGCCTGGATGGCTACGCACGCTGAAATGTCCATGGAAGAGACCGAGCAGGGCAAGGCCATTACCGGTGTTTTAGTCAATGCCATTATCGGAGAGAAGAGGGCCGGTGATTATATCGACCAGGCCATTATTCTGACTCAGGATGCCCTCCGAAAATACGGTTATTTCCGGGATGATGTGCATATGACCAGTTTCACTTTGTGGGACATGAGATATGCCGGGCCCAAGGAAGCCGTCCACCACGCTATCATCCGGACTAATTTGGGACTAACCCATCATATGTTCGGTCGGGATCATGCCGGTGTTGGAACCTATTATGGTTCTTATGATGCCCACCGCATTTTTAAGACCATCCCCAAAGAAAAACTGGGAATTACCCCGATCTTTGTGGTCGAATGGCTCTATTGCCCCCACTGTGGTGAGGTCACCTGTACCGCCCTTTGTAACCACAAAAAGGAATGGCAGGGATTCAGTGGGACCGTCATCCGCAGTATCATTATGGACGGGGTCAAACCACCCAGATTGATTTTCAGGCCGGAGATTTTTGATATCGTTATGGAGTGTGCGGATAAATACGGCTTCGGGTCTCCTTTTGTTACCCCGGAATATCTGGAAAAAGGGACCCAGGCTTTTAGAATCGACCCATTATAATCAAAATTGAAATTTCATTAATCACCGAAAATATTGAGGAGGAGGATCGAACATGGCGGATACATACCCCATTAATATCTGGATCAATGAAGAACGGTTTGCCAAGCTGCAAAAAGCGGGTTTAGCCGAACTGACTGAAGATGCCTTTGCCGGCTTAAAGAAACTGCCCGTGCCCAATACGATGAATCAGGTGGAACGGGTTGTTAAACTATACCCCAAGGCCAAATTCGATAGCGCCACCACCAAAACTATTGAATTGCTTCCCCGGGATGTCAAAGATGAAATCTTTGACATGGTCGTTTCCAAGGGTAAGATCGATATCATGGAAGATTTTTTAAAAAAACACGGTGCCTAAATTCTGTTTTCAGGTCAATGCAAAAAAGGTCACGAAGTCGAGGAATTCATTCGTAAAATTAAATGATTATAAAAAAAGCCTCAAAAATGAAAGGGGGTGTTGGTTCTTATCAACCAGGATGAAATTTCGTGAGGACTAAAAATAGCTTTTTATTTTGTGATCAATAATATTATGAGGAGGAAATTATGCCAAGTTTTGTAATGTTAGAAAAATGTGATGGATGCAAAGGTCAGGACAAGACCGCCTGTATGTACATTTGCCCGGTGGATCTGATGTTCCTGGATAAGGACGGCTCCTTGGGTTACGGCGAGATGAAGGCCTTTAACCGGGACCCCTCCCTTTGCTGGGAATGCTATAACTGCGTCAAGATCTGCCCCCAGCAGGCTATTGACGTCCGGGGCTATGCCGACTTTATCCCCATGGGTGCCAGTGTCACCCCTCTTCGGGGTACTGAGGACATTATGTGGACCGTCAAATTCCGGAATGGTTCTCTGAAACGGTTTAAGTTCCCCATCCGGACCACGGCTGAAGGCAGCGCGGTTCCGAGCGGCGGATTTGATGAAGGTTCCGGCGATCTGAAGAGCCCTTACCTGTTCACAGAGCCTGCTTCTTTGAAAGTGGCGGCTATACCCACACCAAAAAAGTAACGAAGGAGGGAAATGATTATGGCAGATTATCCAACTGTAGAAGTAACCACTGATTTGTTGATTCTCGGTGGAGGAATGGCCGCCACAGGGGTCGCTGTTGAAGCCGCCTACTGGGCCAAGAAAAATGGTATTAAAGTCACCGCAGTCGACAAGGCCGCTTATACCCGTTCCGGCGCCGTGGCCATGGGCCTTTCGGCTATCAACCAGTATATCGGCATTGCTGACGGCCAGAACACCTGTGAAGATTACGTGCATTACGTCCGCCAGGACCTGATGGGGATTTCCCGGGAAGATCTGGTTTACAATATCGCCCGGCACGTGGATTCCTCGGTTCATCTTTTTGAAAAGTGGGGCCTGCCCATTTGGCTGGATGAAAACGGCAAGTACGTCCATGAAGGCCGCTGGCAGCTTATGATCAACGGCGAATCCTATAAGGTGATCGTGGCCGAGGCCGCCAAAAACGCCATGGATGCCGGCGGTTTCGAGATCTATGAGCGGGTTTTCATTGTGGCTCCTCTGATGGATGGTGACCGGATTGCCGGGGCCGTTGGTTTCGGGACCCGCGATGAGAAATTTTATGTCTTTAAAGCCAAAGCCGTAGTCTGCGCCATGGGCGGAGCCGTTCACGTTTTCCGTCCCCGGTCCACCGGTGAAGGTCAAGGCCGTTCCTGGTATCCGCCTTTCAATACCGGGTCCAGCGCCTTTTTCACCCTTAAAGCCGGTGCCGAGATGACCTGTCAGGAAGTCCGTTTTATCCCGGTTCGGTTCAAGGATGCTTACGGGCCGGTCGGGGCCTGGTTCCTGCTTTTCAAATCCCGGGCCACCAGCGCTACCGGTGGTGAATATATGGAAGTCCGCAAGGCTGAGCTCAATAACTGGGCCCCCTATGGTCTGGCCAAACCGATTCCGGCCAACCTGCGGAACTACCTGGGCATGCTGGATGTGGAAGCCGGTTTAGGGCCCCTTTATATGGAGACCGCCGAGGCTATTCAGAATATCGCCAAAGGAACTCCGGATGAAAAGGCCTTCAAGAAAAAGATGAAAGAACTGGAATCCGAGGCCTGGGAAGACTTCCTGGATATGACCATTTCCCAAGCCATCCTCTGGGCCGCCAGCAACATCATGCCCGAGGCTAGCCGTTCCGAGATCGCCGCTTGTGAGCCCTACTTCATCGGCTCCCATTCCGGTGCCTCCGGCGCCTGGGTCAGCGGTCCTGAAGACCTGGATACCCCCTATAAATGGGGTTACGGCAATATGTGTACCGTGAAAGGGCTGTTTGCCTGCGGCGACGCCTCCGGCGCCTCCAGCCACAAGTTCTCTTCCGGTTCCCATGCCGAAGGCCGTTTTACCGGCAAAGAAGCGGTACGGTTCTGCGTAGAGAATACGGCTCTGCCCAATGTGGATGCCGCTCAGGTTGAGGCCCTGAAAAAAGAAATTCTGACCCCGTTGAACCTCTATGAACAGTTCTGCGGGCTGTCCTCGGATCCGGATATCAACCCCAACTATATCAAGCCCATGTCCTACATGCATCGTCTCCAGAAGATGATGGATGAGTATGCCGGCGGCTGGGGTTCGGGCTTCAAGACCAGCAAATCGCTGATCGAAAGAGGTCTGGAACTCATGGCCATGCTGCAGGAAGACTCGGCCAAGTTGGGCGCCAAGAATGTTTATGAGCTGGAACGCTGCTGGGAAAACATCCAAAGGACCTGGCAGGCCGAAGCCCATATGCGGACCATCCTCTTCCGGGAAGAGACCCGCTGGCCGGGTTATTACTTCCGGGCCGACAAACCGACCATGGATGAGAAAAACTGGCATGTTTTTGCCAACTGTAAATATGATCCCAAGACCGGTGAGTGGACCATGATTAAAAGAGACGTGGTTCCCCTTATTCCGTAACCAAAACTGATTCCATAACCTCCAGGCGCCCATCGGCGCCTGGAGTTTTTTTTGATCGAAAGGCTGTTTATTAAAAGAGAGGAAGGGAGGGCTGTTCCTCTTCACCTCTTCCTCTATTTCAATAAGCGGCCGGTATAACCCCTATGTGTTTCAGCCCGTTCCTTTTTATAATAATTCAATGCAAAGTTTTCTTTCGAGAACCATAATTTAAATTCCTGGAGGAGTATATGGGAGATAAAAAAAGTATTTTAATTGTCGGCGGTGGTATGAGCGGATTGACCTCCGCCATCGAAGCCGCGGAGGTCGGCTATGAGGTGGTGATTGTGGAGAAAAACCCCTATCTGGGCGGCAGGGTGGCGCAACTCTACCAGTATTTTCCCAAACTGTGTCCCCCCAATTGCGGACTGGAGATCAATTTTAAGCGGACCAAGGCCAGCCCCCGGATCAGTTTTTATACCCTGGCCGAGGTGGAACAGATAAGTGGCGAGGAAGGGAACTATCAGGTAACGATTAAAACCAAGCCTCGTTTGGTCAATGATAAATGCACCGGATGTAATAAATGCGCCGAGGCCTGTCCGGTGGAACGGGCCAATGATTTTAATTATGGTCTGGATAAGACCAAGGCCGCCTATTTACCCTATGCCATGGCCTTCCCTATGCAGTATGTGATCGACGGCTCGGTTTGCCTGGGACAAGCTTGCGCCAAGTGTGTTGAGGCCTGCAAGTATGATGCGATCGAAATGGATATGAAACCCCAGACCTTCACCCTGGAGGTAGGGGCCATCGTCTGGGCCGCCGGTTGGAACCCTTATGATGCCAAAAAACTGGAAAACTACGGGTTCGGCCAGTATCCCAATGTGATCACCAACGTTATGATGGAAAGGCTTTGTGCGGACAATGGACCGACCCAGGGTAAAATTCTGCGGCCTTCGGATCAAAAAGAGGTGGAGAAGGTGGCCTTTATTCAATGCGCCGGGTCCCGGGATGAAAATCATCTGGCCTATTGCTCCGGTGTCTGCTGCCTGGCCTCCTTGAAGCAGTCCGCTTATCTCCGGGAAAAAAATCCCAACGCTCAGGCCTTTATCTATTTTATTGATATTCGGGCCCAAGGCAAGCTGGAGGATTTCTATGTCAAGGTGAAACAGGACGAGAAATTGTCCCTGATCAAATCCAAGATTGCCCTGATCACCGAGGACCAGGCCACTAAAAACCTGATCCTGGAAGGGGAGGACACCATGTCCGGAGAGCGGATCCGGGAGACCGTGGACATGGTCGTTTTAGCCACGGGTATGGAACCGGCCACGGCAACCGTCAAGGTCCCGGCTGCGGTCGATTATGACGATTATGGCTTTATCGTTTCCGATCAGGGCCAACAAGGTATTTATGGGGCAGGCTGTATCAAGCGGCCGGCGGATGTAGCCGGCGTTGTTCAGGATGCCACCGGAGCGGCACTCCGGGCTATTCAATCTGTGGTGAGGAGGTAACTTAGAATGGATAAGAAACTGGGCGTATATATTTGTACCGGATGCGGGATCGGAGATTCCCTGGATATAGATGCCTTGAAAAAGGTGGCCACC
>JACQYK010000119.1 GCA_016208255.1 Deltaproteobacteria bacterium
GGAACTTTCATCCACTACTTTCTGCCGGTCTCCCGGCGCTTCTGCGTCTGCAGCTAAAGAATGCTAATACAGGAGCAAATGTTACATAATTTCTACTTGAGTCTTTTTTCAACCTGTTCCCAATTGATATTCTTAAAGAAGGCCTGGATATAATCAGCCCTTTTCAGACCGTAGTCGATCATAAAAGCGTGTTCGAAAACATCAAAGACGAGAATGGGGAGACAACCGGCCGGGTGGCCCACGTCATGCTCATTGATCCAGAAATTGAAGAGCCTACCGTTGGTGGTGTCCTGATAGAGTATGGTCCAGCCTATTCCGCGCATGCTCGACGTTGCCTGGAAATCCTTCTCCCATACTTCATAACTGCCGAAATTCTCCGTTAATTTCTTCCCAAGGGGGCTATCTGCCTTCAGTGGCGTCTTGCCTCCAAGGTTTTCAAAATAGAACTCATGGAGACGCATCCCGTTAAACTCCCAACCGAACCGCCGTTTAAGCTCCGCATAATCGGGGGTGCCGGTCTTTCCCTCTTTCAACATCTGCTCAAGAATTTCGAGCAGCTTATTGGTATTGGTCACATACCCCTGATAGAGGGTAAAATGATTTTTCAGAAGAACTTCACTGAATCCCGCCATCCCGATGAGCTTTGAAAAATCTTTTGCTGTGTAAGTCATCATTTTTTCTCCTTTCTTAGTTTGTTTTCCCGCTATTTCCTTACCCTGAGCCATCATCTCTCCATAGCTGTAAAACGTCCAGGTAAGAAGTAAAAGTATTGATGCAATTCCTGCCATAGTCCGCTTTTTCATTTTTGCCATCCTTCCGATTTAATGAGTATTTTAAGACTGCTCTTATGATGGACTCACAAGAAGTCCATCAACAGGCCGAGGGCGATTAAGTCCCGGTTCCGCCTTTGGCGGGATGGAACCACTACTTATTCGACAGATGATTTAATTTTATAATAAAAAAAAAATTAATAAATACGTCTTACTATGTATTTTAATAGCTAATGGGCAGTATTTTTTAAAGTTTTTAAGAAAAAGAGGCCACCCTACCCCCGGGAGGTTTTCCCCGGCTGAACCCAATAAAATACTGCTTTTTTCATTTAAAAATTACGGCTTGGCGTAATTTTATTATTAAATAAAAGGTCTATTATAAACGTAGACTGGGCATTGGGGCTTTTATCAATTGAAATTTGAAGGCTTCCAGGCGGAAATAAACCTATTTAAAAAGGAGGAAGGATTATGAACATGCCGTTGCTTAAGAAAGAAAGAAGGCCGTGGTGGATGTCCCCCTGGGGGGATGAGGCTGCGGGAGATGTCTGGTCGGATCGTCTTTTCCCGGTCTGGCAGAGGATGAAAGGAGAAGAATGGACCCCAACCTTCAACTTTTATGAGGAAGAGGGAAATTATAAGTTGGAGGCCGAAATTCCGGGGGTCGACAAGGACAACCTCTCGGTAACTATTGACAAAAATGTACTGACCATCAGCGGAAAAAAGGAATCCAAGGTTGAGGAAAAAAAGGCGAATTACTATTTGCTGGAATCTTCCTATGGTTCCTTTTCCAGAAGCCTCCGGCTCCCTGGTGAAATCGAGGAGGGAAAGGTTCAGGCCAGTTACCAAAATGGGGTGCTGAAACTGACCATGCCCCAGAAAAAGGTATCCGAAACCAAGCAGATAAAAATTGAGGGTTAACCAATTATTATGGGAAAATTGCGGATCGTCTCTTACAGCAGGGAGCCTTTTTCCGATCGGGTGGAGGCCGGCCGTTTGCTGGCCCGGGAACTCGATTCCCTCCGGGGTCGAAATCCGGTCATATTGGGCATTCCCCGCGGGGGGATCATTCCCGCCCGGGAATTGGCTTTAGCCTTGAACGGAAGGCTAGATGTCATCCTGTCTCATAAATTAAGGATGCCCGGCCGACCGGAAGTGGCCATGGGGGCTATTGCTGAAGGGGGGGTGAGCTTTGTCGATCCCGAAATCGTCCGTCTGCTGGGCATCACCGTCCAGATGATCGAGCAGGAGAAGCATTTTCAGTTGGAGGAGTTGAATCGACGTTCTGAGAAAATCCGACAGATTTTGCCCCGGGTGCCTCTTGAAAACCGCCAGGTCATTATTACCGATGACGGGGTGGCCACCGGGGCGACCACACGGACCGCTATTCGCGCGGCCCGCTTCGGAAACCCGGCCAGGTTAATTCTTGCCCTCCCGGTAGGTCCTGAAGACACGGTCAGTGAGCTGGCCGAGGAAGCGGATGAAACCATCTGCCTTCGGGTACCTCTCGATTTCATGGCCGTTGGACAGTTTTACCGCAGTTTTGAACAGGTCAGTGATCAGGAGATGCTGGACATCCTGAAAGAGGCCCGTCGGAGAGAGGAAGAAAAATGAATCAAAAAGGCTGTCCGAAGCGGTTGATCTGGCTGCCCGGGTCGGCCATGTTTTCATCGCTACGGCGGACCGTTCCGGGAAGGCCCACCTGGGAGCGGCCCGAAGGCTTTCCCTCGGTGGGGCGAACCGGGTGGTGGTTTCCGAATGGTTATGCCCGGAAACACTGAATAATCTAAAGCAAAACCGTTTTATATCCCTGGTGGCCTGGCCGGGGCTTCGCTCTTTGAGGTCAAGGCCCCGACCCTGCTGATCGTCGGGGGCTACGATCAGCAGGTGATCACGCTTAACCGGGAAGCCCTGGAAAGGCTTCCCGGCGAGAAGGAGATGGTCATCATACCCGGGGCCTCCCACTTGTTTGAAGAACGGGGGACCCTGGAAGAGGTCGCTCGGCTGGCTGTCCTCGGGTTCCAGAAGCATCTGGCCGTTCCCTGACGGGTTGTTGAAAAGAGGCTCATCTCTCTCGCCCATTACCTGGGCTCAGAGGGAAGGCCTGGAAACTGATATTGTATCCCGCTTATACGCTGAAAGGGGGTGAGGGCATGCTCCAATACCTGGGATTATTAGATATATTATGGGTTATATGGCAATCGATAATCCGGAAAAAGGAGAAAAAACCGTTGGACGAAGTGAAGATTGCAGGACATAGACATAATACCCCCTGTCTGGGAGAAGAATCAACTTTAATGGCCCCGTGATCGCCCCATCCCTCATCGTTGCGGCGTATTCCTCTTGCATCATATTCCCGGGGATTTCTTGGCCTAAAGGACAAAAGTTATTACCCCACCCCTACCTGGCGGATTACCGGTGCCGGGCTCTTGTAGCCGGCCCAAGATTACTCTTCCCAGTGAATGCAGGAAACAGGGCAGGCTTCCATGGCCTCCTCGATGCAGTCCACCGAACCACCTTCAGGTCTTACAACTTTGGCCTTTTCCTTCATCTCATCCATCCGAAAGATCTCCGGGCATAATTCGGTGCAGGTTTCGCAACCGATGCAAACCTCTTCATCGATGATGACCTTCATCCTTCAACTCTTTCAGGTATACGAGATTTTCGGATGGACATTAATTACAATCCCTTGGCTTCCTTGATGGATTTAAAGCGAACATAATGTTCATGGAGCCGGTGCCGGAGATCTTTTATCCTCTGCGAATAAGCCTGGGAGCTACTCCGGGGCTCACTGATGGAAAAAACAAAATTCGCCAAGTCATCCATGACATGTTCAATCGCCGCCGCCCATTCCCCGGTGACTTGATTAGACATCTGTTCGGCTTCGGTCAGTTTTTCATCGAGCATTTTGATTGAGTTTTCAAGTCCATCCATGAAAACTCGCCAAGCGTCATCGACGCAGCACACCAGTTCATTACAATCCAAGCTTTGAGCCATAAGTTTTCTTCCTTCCTGTTTTTGATTTAAATTGAAGCACCATTTAGGAACTATTTATAGGATCAGAGTAAATCACCTGCCCCGGCTCAGACATCCTTCAACAAGAGTAAAAGGTTGTCTTTTAAAAGATACTTTTCCGGTCCGGTCCGGAAGGTTTCCTGGTACTCGGCCCGGTTTGGACCGGGCGCCGGTAGGTTATCCGCTATGCCGTCTTCCTCTAAAAATTTAAAGGCCTGGTCATACAATTTTATTACATCGCTTAATAAATCCTGTTTCATGAGAACCTCCTTTATCTATTTCCCGTATTGTCAAAATCTTTTAAGCTTTTTAGCTTAAAAACCTATTAATTTAGTTGGTTATCAAGAAAAGACTTGTCTCCCCTTATTCAGGCGGGTATATCTGAATAATTGAGTAGGTTCTGAAGGGGAAACAAACCTCATGA
>JACQYK010000120.1 GCA_016208255.1 Deltaproteobacteria bacterium
AAACTAACCAAACCTATTTGAAATTGCCTGACTGACCAAGGGGGATCTTATTTTTGGGGATTGTCCAAAGGGTTACTTATCGCCCAATCCCGGCCAGTCCAGCAAACTTTGATTCGAGGCAGGGCCTACACCCCCGGCTTCCGGCCGATCGGCTATGCCGATCTTTGGGGGAGACTCCCGAAGGGAGTCGGACAGGAAGCCTCCTTTTGGGTCGGCATAGCCGACCGGCCCGTTGCCGGCAATGGTGAAGGCCTGCTTCAGACCTAAGCAAACAATTTGGCCCGGCAAAGAAGCTCAGGGCGTTAGGGTGGACAACGCCGGCTTCCTTCGGAAGCCTCTTATTTAGGTCGACAGAGTCGACCGACCCAAAAATAAGATCCCCCTTGGTCCTTAGTATCGAAAGTAAGATAAATTCTCAGAATTATAATTTTAGGTCTTACTATATCAAGAATCTTGCTTTGATTCCAATTTACTTAAAAAGGAGAAGCACTGATGAAACACAAAATTTCTGTTATCGGAGCCGGTAACGTGGGGGCCACAGCGGCCCAGCGGATCGCTGAAAAGGAATTGGCCGATGTGGTCCTGGTGGATATCCTGGAAGGGGTCCCTTTCGGTAAGACCCTGGATTTATCGGAGGCCGCTCCTATTGAAAAACATGATGCCAAACTAACCGGTGCCAATGACTATGAGGCTACCCAGGATTCCGAGGTTATCATCATCACCTCCGGTATACCCAGAAAACCGGGGATGAGCCGGGATGACCTATTGGCCACCAACGCCAAGATTATGAAATCCGTAGTCAGTCAGGCTGTTCGGTTTTCACCCCAGGCGGTCCTGATTGTTGTCAGTAATCCGCTGGATGCCATGTGTCATGTGGCTTTTGAGGCCAGCCGGTTTCCTAAAAATCGGGTTTTGGGGATGGCCGGGGTTCTGGATTCGGCCCGTTTTAGAACTTTCATTGCCCAGGAATTAAATGTTTCTGTGGAAAACACCCACGCTTTTGTCCTTGGCGGACATGGGGATACCATGGTCCCCCTGCCCCGTTTTTCAACCGTAGCCGGGATTCCCATTACGGAACTGATGGATCCGGCGACCATCGATCGGCTGGTCAAACGCACCCGGGAAGGCGGGGCTGAAATCGTCGGATTGCTCAAGACCGGCAGCGCCTACTATGCCCCGGCCTCAGCCGCCTGTGAAATGGCCGAGGCCGTCATTAAGGACAAGAAGAAAATCCTGCCCTGTGCCGCCTACCTGACCGGGGAATACGGCATCCGGGATCTGTTTATCGGGGTGCCGGTAAAACTGGGGAAAGAAGGCATCGAAGAGGTCATTCAGATCAAACTGACTCCGGAAGAAGATTCCTCCTTGAAAAAATCGGCTGAAGCGGTCAAAGGACTGGTGGAGGCTATGAAAAAGTTGGAGATTTAACAGGTGTCTTTGGGATTGAGGAATATTGAAATGTATTTTCAGTTCCTCAATCCCCGGCCTTTACCGGAGCGATGCCTTTTTCCGGGTTCTTCAGTCTCAATTATATTCAAATACCGCGGCAATGTTTTTCTGATTGCCGAACTGAATACATCTGGTCGGACAAACGCTCATGCAGGCCGGTTGTTTATTTTCCGCCAATCGCTCGACGCACAGATCGCACTTTACGGCAATCTCCCGCTTATCGTCGAATTGCATAGCGCCGAAGGGACAGGCTTCCAAACAAGCCTGACAGCCGATACAAAGATCATTATCGACCAGGACAAGGCCTTGGCTGTTTCTGGTGATGGCTTTTTCAGGACAGGCTTCCCGGCAGGGAGGCCTGGCACAGTGATGGCAGTATTGGGGAATAAAATCCGGGGAATCCTCGATCACCTTTACTAATCTAGGACCAACACCCAAATGATGCTCCTGCTTGCAGGCGACCTCACAGGCATGACAGCCCATACAGTCCTTTTTTATAAAAAGGAGAGAAACTTTTTCCATCTTCGATCCTCCTCTGGCTCTGCCTTTCCTCGGAAATAGTCCCGCCCTGCGGGATTCCAAGCACAGAATGGTCTTTAATTTTAAACTACGGCCAAGCCGGTCCCTCCGGTCGCCGGGGTACAGTCCGACAGGCCCAGGGAAAGGTGAACCCTATCCCTGCTAGGCCGGACAGGGAGATATATTGCATAAACAGACCCTTAGATTGGTTGATCCGATGGCCGGGTCCAGTGTTTCGTAGGCATTGTCGGTCAGGATATTGGCATTGGAGATATCCCATCCGTGATCGGGCGTCTTTATCTCCGGGAACCACCAGCCATGTTCGGCCACAATGACCCGGGGATCGATATGTTTATTCAATTTGGCCCGCTGTTTTATGCGTCCCCTGGGAGAAGAGATATATACCCATTGTCCCTCTTCAATCTCATGCTTCCGAGCCGTATCAGGATGAATCTCAACGATGGGATCAGGCCGGATTTCTCGCAGCCAGGGAATGTTACGGTTGGCCGCGTGGAAGAAGGTGGGGGTTCGCAACCCGGGGTTGAAAATATAGGGGAATTCTTTGGCCACCTCCGGTTTAGAAACGGGGCTTTCGGCGACTTCATCATATTTGGGGAGGGGATCGTAGCCCCATTCCTTAAGAATAGTCGAATAAATCTCTAATTTCTTGGTCGGGGTGGAAAAACCCCTCTGCCGGTATTTGCGATAGACCCTTTCACCCTGGAGATACCCTTTCTCTTTGAACTGCTCCCAGTTCAGTCCGGAGGGTTCAAGCAGCCAATCCAGGGCATCTTCTACGGTGGACCACCATTCCTGTCCCATTTTCTTGCCTAATTCCATCCAAATCTTATGATCCTGCCAGGCCTCCCCTATTTCTACGCACTTCTGCCGGGCCAGAACGAACCCGTGTCGTTTCCAGTTGTCGGCCACATGATTCTGTTCCAGCCAGGTGCCGGCCGGCAAGAAGAGGTCGGCCAGTTCGGTCGTCGGGGTCTGAAAAAAATCGATAACGGCCAGGAATTCAATTTGCCGCAGGGCTTCATAGACCTCCCGGGCGTTGGCCCTGGTGACCACCGGATTGGTTCCGCCGAGGATCCCGGCTTTTAGTGGATAGGGGTGGCCGGTCAGGATGGCGTCCCAGGCCTTTTTGGGATTGATAAAGGCTACCCTGGCCCCCAGTGGGAAATCCTTTCCACCCAATCGCTTGTCTCGCTGCTCTTTGGAAAGGTCCCGGTGTCGGCCAAATTCAGCAACAGTCCGGGTAGGGGGATTGACGAATAAAACATTTCCCCCAGGCACATCCAGATTACCGGTAATCCCCATCAGGGCCGTCGTCGCCCGCGTATAATTGGCGCAGTTGTTGTTCTGTTCCGTGGGGACCCCCCAATGGATTAAGGCCGGTTTGATGGTCCCATACATCCTGGCCGCTTTGCGGATCAGGTCTTTTTCGATCCAGGTGATCTCCTGGACCTTTTCCGGCGGATATTCCTTTACCCTCTCCTTCCAAGCCTCCCAGCCATTGACATAATTTTCGACAAACTCCTTATCATAAAGTTCCTCTTCGATGATCACCTGGTTAAAACCCAAAGAAAGGGCGGCATCCGTCCCGGGGCGGATTTGCAGCCAAAGATCGGCTTTGTCGGCCACGAAGCCCTTGCGCGGGTCGATGCAGATCAGTTGGGCCCCCTTTTTATAAGCCCGCCAGAAACCTTCGCCCTTGTATTCGTCCGGATTCGTCCATTGCGGATTGCAGCCCCACAAGACCATCAATTTCGGCCCTCCCTCATAGTCGCCAATCGGCAGTGTTCCGGCCGTGATTAAAGTGGCAGCGACTCTTGAAACATAGCACATATGCCCGGCGGTCAGAACATTGGGGGTCCCCAGAAGGTTGGCAAACCGGTATAAATGACTTTCATAATCCCTTCCCGTTCCCTGTCCGACGACGATGGATTCGGGACCGTATTCGGCAATAATTGTTTTAAATTTTTCGGTAATCGTATCCAGGGCCTCATCCCAGGAAATACGCTCCCATTTTCCACTCAGTTTTCCTCCGATTTTTTTCAGGGGATAAATCACCCGGTCGGGATGGTAGGCCAGTTGGGTGATGGCCAGACCTTTGCTGCATAAAGTGCCGTGGCTTATGGGTGATTCGGGGTCCCCTTCCACCTTGACTACCTTGCCCTCCGAAACGGTGGCAAAGACCCCGCAGCCGCCATGGCAGCTCCGGCAGGTCGTCCTGATCTTTCGCAGTTTTTCCATTATGGCTTCCTCCCTTCCTCCCTCTGTCGTATTCGCCGCTTCCCTATTTTGTCAACTGATCCTTCCGGGCCGCATCTGCCAAATCCGAGACACCCCACGGTAGGACAAGCAGGGAACTCACACTTTTGTCATTTCAGGAACCTCTCTCAGGCAGACTTATTTGGCAGGTATAGTATACTTCTGATCGAAGGCTGTCCAAATATATTTTCCAGGGCCCTATCGTTTTTTTTTATATGAAACTCGCAGATGTGATATATTCGGGAAAAATGAAGGATTCCTTTTCCCGTTATATGATAGAATGGTGATTACCTTATAGCCAACGCCTTTAGGGAGGAAAAACATGGAAAATTGGGTGGAAAAAAGCAAAACGTTAAAAGAAAAACTTAGTCTTTCAAGCGAACCGATCGGCTATAAACGGTTTGACAAGGCCGCTGAACTGGAGAGCGTTCCGGGAGTCCTGCGCTGGACACGACCGGCCATGTTTTGTCAGATTCCCTTTATGGCCAGAGTCGGAGGTTTAACCATCGGGTTGACCAGTGAAGATAATATCGGGGAACGCTGTAAACGGATTCACGGGTTGCTGGCCACCGACGAGAAAGCCATGATGCAGGAAGCCAAGATGCTTTCCCGGACCTGGATGCCCTCGGTTGAGGAGGGCCGGAAGCAGCAGGACGATTACCCCCGAATTCCGCCCGGGGAGGCGATCGTCTTAGGTCCCCTGGCCAAAGGCAACTTTGATCCGGAGGTCATCCTGATTTACGGGAATCCGGCACAGCTCATGATGCTCATGTGCGGACTGCAAAAGGTTCATTATGACCGATTCGAGTTCCATTTCATTGGTGAAGGGGCCTGTGTCGATTCGCTGGGTCAATGTTATAATACCGGAAAACCTTCCCTGGCCATTCCCTGTTATGGAGAACGCTCCATGGGGCAGGTTAAAGATGAGGAGATCGTTATCGCCTTGCCTCCTTCGGATATGGATCGGGCCATCGAGGGGTTGGCCATTTTAGCCAAAATCGGCTTCAAATATCCCATCTCCAGCATCGGGGCCTATGTTGACCCCAATCCTTTGCTGGCCAACTATTATTCAAAAAAGAAAGAATGAAAATCCAATAAAAAGTCGTCACCCCGGCGAAAGCCGGGGTCCAGAATTTCTATGACTATTTACACTGGTTTCCAGCTTTCGCCGGAATGACAAAGAGGGGTTTTCGGCGACTTTTTTCGAGATCATCAAAGAATGAAGGATTTCAAATTTCTTGCATAAGATTTTTCTTACAAATTTTCAATTTTTTACCAATGTATTTGGTCAGTCAAAAATTTGAAAATGAAGGGGGATTATATGAACAGTTTAAAGTTTAACGAAAAGGTCTGCGCAACCTGCCCTTCAGCCGATTGCCTCTTAAAGTGCCAGTATATGACTTTCGAAAAAGATGAGGCCCAAAAAGAAATGCTGAAGGTGGTAAAGGGAGAGGAATCCCGGGTCCTGCGGGATTGCGTGACCTGTTATGCCTGCGAGGAATATTGTCAGCGGGGGAACCATCCTTTTTACCTGATTGAGGAGCGGAGGGAAGAAAAAGGGATCTACACCGCGCCCCGCCCCATTACCAAACAGTGGATCAACATGACCTTGATGCAGGGAAAACAGATGGTCGGAGCAGTCAAGGACAAGGCGGTCTCCTGTTGTTTCATCCCGGCCCTGGGTGAATTGGGCACCGGAGAGCTCTTCAAGGGCCTATCTTCGGCCATGGTTTTCGGGGCCGAGTTCATGTGCCCGGCCGTTCATACCCATTTCGCCAGGATGTCGGTGGTTAAAGAAAGGCTTCCGGTCGTTATCGATAATTTTGTTAAACTGGGCGTCAAAGAAGTAATCTGTCTTCACGATGAATGCTACGGCACTTTCACTTCCATCGCCCCGGCTTATGGGATGGAGGTCCCATTTAAACCGAGCTATTACCTGGATTTTTTGCTGGAACGCCTCCAGGAAATGAAAGAAAAGATAAGACCCCTGAACGTCAAAGCGGCCTATCAGCGTCCCTGCTCCAACCGGTTAATCCCCCAAAAACACCATCTGGTTAAAGAAATATTGGATCTGATCGGGGTGGAACTGCCGGGCAGGACCTACCAGGATGAAAACGCCCTTTGTTGCGCTGAAATTCTCCGATCGGTTTCCGGGTATCAATTGGCCAATGATGTTCAGCAAAGGAACATCGAAGACATGTTGCAGGCCGGGGCCGAGTATTGTGTCTTTAATTGCCCGGCCTGTCAGACATCCCTGTCTGAAAAAGTGACAAAAAAGGGTTTAAAACCGATCCATCTCATCGACTTATGCAAGATGGCCATCGGTGAAAAAGAAAGGGGGATCGAATAACATGGGCGATATACTGCAGGCTCTCATTGAAATCGTCGGCGAAAAGGGGGTTTCCAATTCCCCGGAAGAGCTCTGGTTTTATTCCCGGACCCCGGGGTCTTGGCCCCTCATCTTCCCGACTTTGTCGT
>JACQYK010000027.1 GCA_016208255.1 Deltaproteobacteria bacterium
ATAGAATACAACGGTCACGCGCCGGCCATCGGGGATTCTTAGGGTCATATCGCAGAATACCGTCGTAAAGGACGGATAGAATTTCAATCAGGGAAAAAGTGGCTCCCAAGTGACCTCTTCGAGAACATGAAAAAATCTTGACCACCTGCCGCCGCAAACTGCGGGACCGCTCATTTAGGGGGACCAACCGGATAACCGGCGGGCCAAGAGGAAAATGATCTGTTTTCATAACTCCCTTCTATCTCGCTTAACATTTTTTCGGCTTTTAAAAGCTGGTGAGCGCGTTTTTCGCCTATATCAACCACCCCCGGAGCGGCAAATTGGCGCCTTGACCAATCCTCACCAACAAACTCATTAAGCAGGATCATCCCCCATTTTAATCCGAAAAGCGGGTAAAAGGCTTTCAATCTCAAGGGCAGCGGCCCGTCGGGATCAAAATGGTTTATCATTTTTTTCACAAATCGTTCTTTCAGCTGGTGAGGCAGATTCATGGCCGGATGCAGGACAAAGTCAAGAATCATCTTCGCCGGGTCATCCCAGCCGAAGTATTCAAAATCCAAAAAGATCAGTCTGCCATCTTTAAGGCGCAGCGCATTATGAAATCCAAAATCGGATGGGCTTAAGGTCCGTTCGGCCAAAGGAAGCGGCCGTTTAAGGGAGAGGCCGTTTCGTTCCAGTAAAGATTCGGACCAGGGGATCACCCTTTCAAAAAGGGGCTTAAATTGACCATTTAAAAATTGGTGTAACGCTTCACCGAATATTTCCCGGGTCGGGACTTTGAGCAAACGGTCGAAACGGCCTTTGATGTTTTCAACAATGGAGGCGCAGGAGAAACAGGCTTCCGAAGCGGAAGGAAGATCCGCTGCCTCGAAATCGTTTTTCAGGGTGTTTAGTGAAACCAAAAAGTCAACCGTCCGGTCAATATCCATTTCTTTGATTTGCACGACATCGATCGCTTCTCCGGCTACAAACTGGTAGAGAGCGAAACCCTGGGGGGTGTTTTCGATCAAGGGCTGGGGGATCTCCCTGATCCCGTGATTCCATAAGAAAGAGAGGGTTCGAAATTCAACGGCCAATCGATCACGGGGATCGGCCGAATGACGATGATAAATTTTGGCAGCGACACTTCGACCACTCCGGCAGGCAATCCGGTAAGTTTGAGAGTTATGGCCACCGCCCAATCGTATCAGGGAGACAACTTCTTCATCCAATTGATCGGCGAACCATCGTTTATATTCGTTCAGGTTTATCACGATTGACCAGAGAAAAAGCGGTGAGGCAAGTCCTTCCAGGAGGAAAAGACCTCCATTCCGGACGGCTGTCGATGGAGATGGTGGGGATCAAAAAGTATTTTAACGACCCCGGTTGGAAAAGAAGGTTCCAGAAAAGTCTCGATTAAATCATCAATAAAGCAGGTACACTTCAGTGACCGGATGTATTCTGTTTTTTCCAATCGCGTTGATCCAAAAAACACCAACGTCTTAATTGATCCGCAGGGTTCCAGAGGGAAAAGCTTATTATTTCTTATCCACTCCAGCGCCGCTTGACGGAGGTTGGTCCCGGTTCGGTCATAGTTGGCATATTCCGTTTTATGACTGATAATATAAGTCCGGATGGACCGGTTTCGGCAACAGGCCAAAAAATCAGCCACCCCTGCTATCAATTTCGCTTCCGATATCCTGGGTCCATAAACCATCGCCTGGATTTTTTGCCATTCAATTTCGCCGTCCGGCAAGGTCCGGATAAAATCCCGGATCGCTTTTTTGTTTCGATCCACATCCGGCCCGATTAAACCGGCCTCCTCGGCCACCCGGAAAAGGACTTCATCATAACTGACGATCGTGTTGTCCAGATCAATACCGATGGGGCCCGCTAGCACAGAATTCAAAACGTTACCTTTGTTTAGGCCCGACGCAAAGAGCCCATAGGAAATGAGCCATTGAAGGGAATCCGGTATGAACCAACTCATCATTCATGCCAAAAAAGAAGGTGTTGTAAAAATAGCGTTGGGTCATTTTGAGCAGGGAATCATGTCCCTTCAGATTGACATGACCTTCGCGCGACCAATTATTGGCGTATGGATCGGCCGTTTCGTTGGGCGTCCCGATCAAACAGACGCCCTGATCAGTCAAGGAGGCAGTCAGATGGGCCATAAAATCATCTTCCTCTTCCGGGTAGATATGCTCCAAGGTGTCAATCAGGTAAACAGCTTCGGCCGGTTGAGGAAAGGGAGACTGACGAAAATCATGATATTCGAAGGTGACGTTCTTAAAGTGAGCCATTCGAAGGCGATTTTCCTGGAGAAGATCGGGGTTGATATCCGTGCAGATCAGTTGCCGGACTGTTTGGGCTACGATGGCCCCGCCGAAACCATCTCCACAGCCTATCTCGATGACCTTCTTCATCCCGGACAGCATACGGGCGCAGAATTTATAACGAGAGGTAATGAAACTGAGGCGAATAGGGTCCTGGAGGTAGGCCTGCGTCGTGTACCTTCCCAGCGTCAGGCAATCCGGTCTCATCTTCCGGTCAATAGACAACCATAGTTTTTTAGAATCCGGCATGCTTTCTTTCTCATCCTTAGTCCGAAAATAGAGTTCAGAGTCCAACGCGCTCTATTCTCATGTCTCGGCCTCCTCGGGAGGCCTCTTCTCAGAGGTCAGCGAAGCTGACCGTATGGTGGTGCCACGTCCCAAAAGGCGGGGCATGGCGGTTTCAACAGCAAAAGCCTGTGATGGGTCGGGGGTGACTGACTATTTTAAACCGATCTTTTGGAGCATTTTAATATTGACGTAGTGCGGGTCGGTCATGGAATCCGGAACCTTGCCGGCCTGGAAGGCCGTCATAAGGTCCTGTACAGCGTTTTCGATGGTATATTGAGGGATAAAGCCCCTTTCCTGTTTAATTTTCTCCGAGGAAACCCGATAGGACCGGATATCATTGGTGGGAGAGGTTTTAATCGCTACCTCGTCTCCTACGACCCGGCGAACGCTCCTGGCTAAATCCATGACCGTGTGATTCTGGTAACCGGCATTATAAATCTTGCCGTTTATTTCCTCGGCCGGCCATTTCAGAGCCTCCAGATAGAGATCGGTCATGTCCTCGATATGGATATTGGGCCGTTGCTGATCTCCACCGAAGACGGTGATCTGCTTATTGATAAGGGCATGATGGGTCAGAATATTGACCGTCAGGTCGAGTCTGAGTCTCGGAGAATAGCCGCAGACGGTTGCCGGCCGGATGATAAGAGAAGTCATCGGGCCTTTGCGGGCATTTAAATATTCTTCACACAAGGCTTTATATTTTGAATAGTCCGTCAGCGGTTCAAGCGGCAGATCTTCGGTAACTTGATCCTCTTCCTTGACTCCGTAGACACTGGAGGATGAGGCGTAAATAAAATATTGGACCCCCGATTGCCTTGAAATATCGACCAGATTCAAAAAGGCATCATAGTTAATGGATTTGCCCAGAACCGGATCCAATTCAAAGCTGGGATCATTGGATATGCAGGCCAGGTGGATTACGGCATCCGATCCAGGAATAATTTTCTCAAAAAGAGACCGGTTGCGGATGTCCCCCCTGATCTGTTCGAGACCCGGATGGTCTTTAACTTGGTCAAGGACTTTTTCTCCAAATATATATAAGTCCACGACCTTGACCTGATATCCTTCTTTTAATAATTTAGGGACCAGCACAGCCCCCACGTAGCCCGCGCCGCCGGTAACCAGGACTTTTTTGATTCCGTTCATCGGTTTCCTTTCTTTTCTTTTTGAGCTTTTTTCAGATCCATGATCCTGGCCATGGCTTTGTCGGTCAAAAAATGGGTGATTACGGAATGGCCCGTCTCCACCAAGCCATAGGATTCAGAGGCGATATAAAAATTAAGATCCCCCTGATGACGCAACGGATTGTCCGGTTTGAATCCCGAAAGGGTGATAAGCCGGCAGCCGAGACGAGAGGCACAGTCGGCCGCCCGTAGAACGTTTTCGGAGCCACCGGAACTGCTGATGATCATTGCCAAGTCGCCCTCCTCGGCCCACATCGCCAGGGGACGTTCAAAGACACAGGCATAGCCATGATCGTTGGCCAAGGCTGTCAACAAGGGCGTATGGTCAAAGACCAATGAACGTACTCCGACCGATTTGGATAAATCATTGTGGAAATGGCTGGCGATGGCCGCACTTCCACCGTTTCCCATGATCATCACTTTGGCCTCGCGCCTGGCCGTATCCAGGATCATATCCACCGCACGGTTGGCCCCTTGATTCAACCCCATCGGGCTGCTTTGGTGATCGGTGACCAAAGCGCGGGACAGAAGTCGATCCAGTTCCCGGAGGTATGTTGTAAAACTCAATTCCATAATGATCCTTAATTTTCCCCTTTCTGCCTGTTAACAGCGGTCCAAAGCTGCCGTACCGTTTCAGCATGGTATCCTTTGACATAAAAACTTTCTCCCCCATCGGCCACCGTTCGGACCAAAAGGGTTTTCCAGGGTCGGAAGTAATAGCCAGGTGTTCCCGGGGAAGCTTCAGAATGATAATCGGGTGGAAGATCAAGCAGATCGCAGACCAGGGCCGAAAAACTGGAAATCAGGCGGCCTTCCTGGCGGGCCACATTACGGGCCATGGCCAAGGCCTTTAAAAAGACTTCCGGGGCCATGATGGCACTGCCAAAATTCATGACCACGCCGCCTTCCAGTGAGTGAATAACCTGGGCTAAAACTAGGAAGTCGTTATAACTCGTCTGACCGTAGGCCGCCCCATCACAGTTGGGATGTTCATGGAGAATATCATAGCCTATGCCCACGTGGACCGTAATCGGAATTCGGCAGCGATAGGCCGTGGCTAAAAGGCTGATCTCTCGATGGGGAAAATTTTCTTCCTCGATGACCCTTCCGACCGCTTCCCCAAGGCCGATATTAGACCGGGCCGCCTCTTTGACAATATCATTGATACGGCCTGTTTCTTGCCAGAGGCCGAAACGTCCGTCGCTGATATAATCCGCCACATTTTCCGTAGTGGCCCCAATAAGGGCGAATTCATAGTCATGAATCATTCCGGCCCCATTCAGGGCCAGGCAGGAAATACATCCCCTTTGGATCAGATCGATCAAATAGCGCTGGACCCCCGAGCGTAAGACATGAGCGCCCATCATGAGGATCACGGCCGAGTTTCTTCTATTGGCTGAAAGAATTCTATCCGCTATGGTCTCCCATATCGGGTTTAAGGATTCAGCGGGTTTCAAAGGAATCAGGCAAGTCAAATCCAAAAGATGGCGTCGGTTAGCCAGGGGTTCTAACTCTAATTGGGATCGATCAAAAAGACAATGGTATGCTGACACGAGTGTGACTTATTTTAAGAGCGTGGTAATGAATTTTTTGAGATTCATTTTATTTATTGATTTTTGATTTCCGAGAATATTGACGGCTTGTGCGCCGGCCACATTTCCGATAAACCCGAGGATTTCATCGTTGACCCCTTGAGCGGCAGCCAGGGAAGTCAAAGAAAAAAAGGCGTCGCCGGCACCAATGCGGTCCACTACCGTCGAGGATCGGGAAGGAACATTAATAAAGTTACCATCCAGGCCATAAACCAGGCAACCTTTTCTCCCCATGGTGATGACTAAGCGCTGAACCGAGAGTTTCTTAGCCAATCTTTCCATGATTGGTCTAAGAGGACCGTTCAAATTTCTTGCTTCTAAACGAATCTCATGTTCGGCCAGGCATAGAAAATTCACACGGGGATAACGACTGATGGTGTGAAATCTTCTATTGCCGGCATTCGCTTGGGTATTCACGGCCAAAAAAGGAGCTTCCGCAGTCAGTATTCGTATCAGTTTAGAAGAAATGGTCCCATGTCCGAAATCAGCGGCGATAATTAAATCAAAATCCGAGATTCTTTCTTTAACCCAGCGACAAATTTCCTGATTGATATCTTCCGGCAGGGAAGAGTCATCCATGATATAGATTTCCAATAATTTATTTAAACTATGGCCATCCAGGAATCGTCTTTTTATCAGAGTGGGGGCGTCTTTTTTGGAAAAGAACTCCGTGGAGATATTGGGGTTCAGGTTCTGTTGGATAAATTCCCGGTAGCTGTCTTTTTCTCCTAAAACGGTGACCAGGTGGACCTGGTCGGCAAAATTGGCCACATGATTGGCGATTGCCAACCCCCCCCCGGCAAAAAGATCATTGGAAAGATATCGGAGGGCTAAAATGGGATCCTTAGATGATTTCCCCAAGGTCTCACAGTATTGATAATCATCAATGATGGTATCCCCGATAATCAGAACCCTTAAAGAGCTCAGGTGGTCCAAGATCTCAAAAATTTCATCAATATTATGGCGGTGCCTAAAAAGTCGAAGATAGTCCCTGACTTCTTCCGGCATATTGGATAAAAAACGGTTTATCAAATGGGTCGAACTGAAAACAATATCCTCGGTGAAAATGATTTGGGCACCGATATTTTTTACAACCTCCATTTCGGCATCTATTTTCCCGGTATAGTCCGATCCAGCCGCTTTAAATTCGGAACCCTTGGCATAGAAGTGAGGCCTTAATAATTTCAAGGTATTTTCAGCGGTCGGCCATTCGTTTATCGCTACATAATCGACGCAGTCTAATTCGGCCACTACTTCAGCTCTAATGTTTTCGTTAAAAGCCGGACGCTCCGGACCTTTGTCTACATACCGGTCGGGGGTGATGGTCACCACCAAGACGTCCCCATAAGTTCGTGCTTGTTTAAAATAGCGCAGGTGACCGACATGCAGCAAATCGAATACCCCATGACAAAGGACTATTTTTTTCTGATCATTACGGAGTAATTCAAGGTTGGAGGTAAGTTGATCCAGTTTAAGAATTTTTTGTTCTGATCCCATCTTTAGCTTCCAATCTAGGTATGCATAACGGAACCCGCATTTTTATTGGCGGATACCCTGGAGTAAGGTATGGCGATACAAAGCCAAAATAGAAAATTCAACCGATAGGTCATTAAAAGAGCCAGATCAAAAAACTGCATTAAAAATATAACCGCGCCGGAAATGAGCAGCCCCTTGTCCAGAATTTCTTTCCGGTTCCGCACGGAGTCCATCTTGATGATCCGCCGGGCCGTTGAAACGAATAAAGTTCCAAGGAGACCGATAACCAAAATCGCCAAGGGCAGACCGACCTCTACCGCTAATTGGAAAAAAATACTGTGAGTATGCAATACCGGATACCAGAGTTTTCCGGAAACCAGGGCAGGGAATGTGCCAATACCCCAACCCCACCAGGGTTTTTCCAGAATCAGGTCCAGGGCCAGATTATAGAATATAGTCCGGTCACTGGAAAAAACGGTCAACTTTGCAGAAAGGGCCTGGGGTAGAAAGTTTTTTACCATCGAGGTCGGGAACACCAGATTAAACAGGGCCAGGACTGTCACCAGGATCAAACCGATTGCTACGAGTTGCAAGCCACGGTTTGGTTTCATCCAGGCAAAGATCAAGACGACCATCAGGAGAAAAAACCAGGCGTTCCTGGAATGGGTCCAGAGTAAAAGCAGAGAGCTTAACATCAAACCCAAAAATAAAAATAGGATTCGTAATGGCAGTCTTGAATTTCTTTCTAAAATACCGGAACGCGCATCCCATTCCTTGAACAACAAAGTCACTGAAAAAATAAATCCCATGATGGCATAGAGGGCCAGGATATTGGGATTAAAAAAACTGGCGGCCGTCGCCAGACCCTTTTCCGAAGGTCCCCAATACAGGTCCACAATCGGCAAATTCCTGGTCGGGAAATAAAACCTCCCCTGCCAATGAAAATAGCGTTCCCCCAGAGCCAAAAAAAACTGTTGAGGAACAGTCAACAGGAAGGCATAAAGAACTTTTTTAATTTCCCCTTCCGCGAAAGGTTTTAAACTCAGGGAATAAAAAAACCAGAAAAAGGGCACATAATCGGTGAAGGCCACCCTCCCCGGTCCCCATGCTTCGGGCAAATGATTGTGCGCGGCAAACCCGAGAGAAATGAAAAACAGAATTCCGGTCAGCCATTTTTTTTCTTTAGTCAGCCTGATCGGTTCGCCGCTGAATACCGTGACCAAGGCCGCTCCGCTGAAAAAAGCAACGGACAGTACCGGACTGAGAGTCAACAGCAGAGTGCCGGCCACCAATAGATTTTGGCGGCTGATCCACCCGCCAAGGTGCAATTTGTCCAGATTCAAGGGCAAATCATTTCCAACTTATCTCAGATCGGCTATCACTTGTTCGAAAGCCTTCCATTGCCTGGAAAGGGTGAAGAGTTGCGATCGTTCCCTGGCCGATTTTCGCCATGTATCCAGGGTGTTCATGGGGCCTGTACTATTGAAAAACCGAATGATCTCATTAGCTAACCCGTCCCCGGTCCGTTCTTCCGAAATCAAGGCCAGGTCCCCGAGTATCTCGCGAACTCCCGGTAAATCTCCAAAGGAAAAAACCGGCACAAGTTGAGTCAGGGCCTCCAGAACAACCGTGGGCAGAGATTCTTTATCGGAGGTCATCATCACCCCGTCGAGGTTTTGATAAAATTGAAAAAGATCATCAACCGGGCCTAAGAACCGAAGAATCAGGGAGTCGGGTCGGTTTTTAAATCTGGATTCCATCTGTTTGAAAAGATCAGGGAACCAGGGATCCGGCGGGCCACCGATATCCAAGAAGACCATAGAATATTTTCCGGATTCGGCCACCTTGATCCCCGTTTCGATCACCAAATCCAGTCTTTTATTGGGAGACCAAATAGCCAAGGCACCTAATCGAAGGGACTCCGCGGGGTTTTTCCGGATATATGGTGATTGACCCAGGGTTACTCGACCGGGATCTATTCCATTATAAACCAGATGGATCCTTGACCTGGGCAATCCCAGTTCATTTAGAAAATCACAGGACTGCCGGGAAACCCCAATACCGGCGTGGGCCCTTTTTATCCAAAAGCTTCGGAAATGAAAGGGATCAGTAATGGCCCCGGATACTTCATGGGCCCAGACGATGACCTTGGCCTTCACCAGAAAGCCGGCGACAATGGATGTGGTGTTGATGAGGGAATTAGCAATCACGGCCGAAGATTTTAGAGTTCTAAATAAGGCAAACAAAAGCCACAAATCCATTAACTTACTAAAGGGCTTGAAAAATTTTGAAATATCACGAGGAGAGGTTCTACGGATAGTAATTATCCGATCCGCCCCGAATTCCCTTTCCAGTTCCTCGGCCAAGGCACCATGATACCTGAAAACAAGATAGGCATCTATTTTTTCGACACTGACGGCCCAACGAAAAATACGAGTCAAAACGATCGGGGCTCCGGTTTTATCTCCGGAATGGGATATAAAAATCAATTTTCCCATCTGAAAAGACATTCATCCAAAGTTTCTAAGCCTGGTATATGGGGAAAATACGATCCGATATCCGTATCGCTGAAGACGGAAACAAAAACCCAGGATGTCGTTTTCATCAGTCACCTGGGTATCGAACTGACGGACTTCCTCAAAAACTTCCTTTCTGACTGTCAGGCATGACGATGAAACAACAGGATAATTTCTATACCACTCCGAGCTCCCAAACTTTCCATAATATTCCCTTAACCCGGCAAAGGGTGAAACAACCCTTTCCCCTTCTGTTAAAATCAATCCCGCGCTCTGGATAGTGCGATCGGCATTAAGGATTTTACCCCCCACCGCTCCAATTTCCTCTTGACCCACCCATCCGCTGAGATCATCCAGCCAATCCGGGTCCACGACCTCAAGATCATCTTCCATAAAAACCAGAACCCGTCCAGCCGCTTTCTCGGCTCCGAGGTTCCTCAATTCGGGTAGGTTAAGCCCGACGGGAGGATTTATTTTCCGAATCAGACCCCCCGAAGGAATATGTTGAACGGCGGGCTGTTCCATAGGGCTGCCGACCAGAAGGATTTCATAATCGGAAAATTTGGTTTTAGCCAGGATAATTTTTAAAGACTTCTCAAGGATTTTTTTACTGCTTTTAACGACCATCACGATCGATACTTTAAGCGGGTTGAGATTATTCCATTTAATTTTTATAAATCCCCTTCTCCCCAGGGTAACTTTAACATCAATCCCGGCCCTTTCGAAATGCCTTTTGACAGCCTGAAACTGGGCTTGAACCACATAAGGCTTGGCCATTAAACTCCAGGCCGCCGAATGGGGACCGACCCGCCAGTGATATAATATTTCCGGAATATGCACAATAAGTGAAGTCATCTCGGTAATTCGGAAAAAAAGGTCCCAATCCTGGGCACCATCCATTTCGGCTCGAAAGCCCCCTGCCCTTTCGACCAACGATTTGCGGATGACAATCAAGTGAACCAAATAATTGACCGAAACAAGGGTCTCCGGAGACCAGTCCGGTTTAAAAAAGGGACGGAACCGTTTCTGACCATCCCAGGAAAGCAAGTCCCGGTCGGAATAAAGCAGATCCAGGTCCGGATTCTGATTCAATCGCTCAACCATCCGAAACAGGGCGAAGGGGGCAATAGTATCATCATGATCCAGAAAAGCCACAAACGCTCCTTCAGCCATCTTTAATGCTTCATTGGAATTTCCGGATATCCCTTTATTTTTTTCCAAATAGTTAACTCGAATTCTTTTGTCTCTCTGCGCATATTTCCTTAAAAGCTCTTTAATCTCGGTCCCGGAGACTAAATCAGACCCATCGGCCACACACAGTTCCCAGTGATTATAGGTCTGATCAAGGACAGATTCGACGGCGGCCTTTAGCACCGCCAGGTCTGGGTTATAAACCGGCATAATCACGCTAATCAAGGGACGGTAAAAGAATTTCAAGGCCTGTATTCTCTGCCTTTCCATTTGCTCTGCCGTGATCGCGTTTTCTTGACACCATAAGTAGTATGGTTCGTCTTCCGATTGTTCGAGCTTGGAACGAATTTTCCTCCATAAGGTCCAAAACCCAAAGTTTCTCCAAACTTTTAAAGATAAAAGGATCAGTTTCCAATAATCCTTCAGCTCTAATCCTTTAGGGAAAATACTCATTTTTAACTTTTTGTATCTGTTCAACTTTTTGAAATTCGAATACTTTTTTAGACAAGATTTACAGGATTACTATGATTTTTGTGCCTTTCGACTTTCCTGCCTAAAAAAGCAGAAAAGCATGGGGAAGAAAGGCACAAACCCAATCGCCTGACGGACAGAGTCATTTTTTTCCGCTGGAAGCGGATTGAAGTTGCTCAGGATCTTCTGGAGCCTGAGCCAAAAACCTGTATATCATGTTAATCCTGTCTGATAATTATTTTTAATAAGGCTTAAATGTTACAACTTTTTCAATAGCAGGCATAAAGGAATTTCGATCTATTTTTCATCGATGCTCGCCCCCGGGGAAAAAAAAATTTTAAATATCTTGTACGTTTCCGTGAAAGGTTGAAAACTATTAAAAAGAAATACCAGGAAAACGAAATAGACCCCGGTGTAAATGAGGGAAGAAAGCACTAACCGTATGAAGCGATTCCAATCCTGATCCATCATAGACAGGAAATAGAAAACCAGAATTCCTGAGGCTAAGGCCGCCAAAAAAAACCGCCAAATAGAAGATAAAATAGCCTTAAAGGTCAATCCGATCGGCTTCCCGGCATAGCGAAGTCCAAAAACGGTCAGAACAAAAACCGCCCCCACATGGGCAACCGCAACCCCTTTAGGACCAAAGGGTAATCCTGCCAGCGTAGCCAACGAGAGAACTCCAAAATCCACTACCCCCCATAGGAACATCCGGTCGGTACGCCCCAACGAAGCATGCAACCAATATTTTGTGGTGTAAATCATCCAGACACCGGTCATAACCGAAACTACGGAAAAAAGATCGACCGTCTTTTCCCATCGCGGTCCCAATAACAAAAAGACAAGATTTCGACTTTCCAGGAGAAAGAAAAAACCCATCGGCATCCCCACAAAGGCCAAAAGAGTTATCGATTTAAGATAATAGCCTTTAAACCGATCGGGTTCCTCTTTAACCTTGCTTAACGTAGTGACGGCTACATTTTTTAGGGACTCTGTGATATAAGATGCCGGAATTAAAAATAAAAAAAAAGCCTTATGGTAGTACCCCAATTCAGAAGCGCCGTATTTCCAACCGACCAGAATCTTGTCCAAATTACCGGCAAAATATCCCAATAAAAGAGTGCCAACGGTGTTTCGGCCGAAAATCATCAAAGTCTTGGTTTCCTTCCAAGAAGTAAACTTTCCCGGACGCCAATGGCAAAACATCCATGCTCCCAATGCCAGAAAAAGACCCAAAAATACCTGGCGCCATACTAATGACCAATAACTCCATCCGTTTCGGGCCAACAAAATGGCCAATAAGCTGCTGAATAATGCGGCCGCGATTTCAATAATGCTGATTCTTAAAAAAAGCAGTTTCCTTTTTAAAAGGGCCAAATGTTGGGTGGACAAGGCCCCAAAAAGTAAAAAGGTCGACCAAAGGATGGTAACGGAAACGAGCCTCGGCTCCGAATAAAACCGGGCAACGAAAGGAGCAAACAGGCAAATTAGAAGAAGAAGACCGAGGGTGAAAAACAAATTCATCCAAAACAAAGAACTGATCTGGCCGTGATGGATTTCCTTTTTTTGTATGATGGCGTCGGTCAATCCGAAGTCCATGATTAAAAGGAGAAATCCCCCTAAAGCGGTTACCATAACTAAAAGCCCAAACTCTTCAGGTGAAAGGATACGGGCCAAGATCAAGGTGGCAATCGTCTGAATTAAAAAGCAGGCCACCCTGGCGGCTAAGGTAATCCCGCCGCTACGTATGGCCAAACCTTTTAAATCCGTTGTTAAACCATCCGTTTGAAAGTAATCCATTTTTCTGGGAGAATATTCGACGCCCCCGGGAAAGACGGTGAAGAAGCTGTCTTCATTGAGGAGGGAGGAGACCTTGAGTTCTTTTCAGTCGCTGCTCGGGACCCACTGCCTGTATGGTAACATTTTGGGGATTTTCGTGAAATCCTTATTGGTCAACCTTTGTAATCTTCACCCGAGATTGATGCCAGACCGAAAACGCTCCGCCGGCCGCCAGGAGGATCAACAAAGGCGTCACTCGGTCCAGCCAGCGGTTGTCCCAGTCGGACCAAGTAACTGTAACCAGAACCCCCTGAACCAGGATCATGGCCCAGATGAACAAGGTTTCTCTTTTCTTTCCCCTAATAGTCCCCAAGACGGCCAATCCAAAAACCGGCAGGGTTAAAACCACCGCTGCCAGGTTATGGAGGCTTGAGAAAAAGGGCCGAATGGGAATAAAAAAATAAAAGAGTTTAAGTAAAACCACCTTGGCCACCCAAAAAGGGTCATGAACCAACCAAACCCAAAAATGACCCCCCATAGTCAGAGGCTGTTGACTTGACCAGCCCGTCTTTGGTGGGCCTATCCCGGGGTATCCCCAGATATAAGTCCCTTTTGTCCATTGCTGGATAATCCCGAATCCTTCCGATGCCCCTGGTCGGACATACCAGAGGCCGATGCCAAAGAAGAAGAATAAAACCCCAAGAGCGGTGGACCAGGAAACCCTGCCTTCCCAAAGATACACGGACACGGGCAGCAGAAAAAAAAACGTTTCCGGCCTGGTCAAGGCCAGAATAACAGCGGCTGGCAGCAACGCCCCTATCCGCCATCCCTTTCCCTTTCCCAGAACGGCCAGGGCTGTTACGACGATCAGGGCATTGGTGGCCAGACTTTCTGTCAACAAATAATAATTCCAGCGTTGAATGGAGGGATGAATCAGGAAAGTCGCGGCAGCAGCCATTCCGGCGACCCGGGGAAAGACCGCCTTGCCTAACGAGTATAACCCCAAAGCCCCGGCCAAGGCCAAGCAGCACTGGACGATCACCACGGTCGCCTTCCCCCCTCCCCCGGCGAAAACCGGGACCAGCATCCCTTCATAGGCCAGATAATGGAATTGCTCTCGGCTTAGGGGAACTCCTTTGAGAATGTTTTCAGCCGCACTGATATAGCGACCGCTGTCACCTCCCAGGCGAATCCCATAAAGCTGGTAAAAAAGTAGTTGCGAAGCGGCCCATAGCCCGGCAATGATAAAAACATCCCTATAAGAACGCTGATTCATTGACGGCTTTTTCCGGCGGATCAAATCTTCCGCCCGTCGGGACCCCCCAGAAGTGGCAGTAGGAACAAAGGGGGACCAGATCTCTTCGCCCCTCTTTATGACAGGATAACCAGGCCAGGCGAAGCGGGCCGTTCCAAATCTCCTCCAGGGTTTGTTCGGTGGCATCTCCGATGATCCCCAGGCCCTTGGAATCAAAACGGACACAGATGGAAACTTGGCCGTCTTTACTGACGGCCAAATGGTGAAGGAAGTCGAGACAAATGCCTATCTCGGGGATCGTCGGATCCATCTTTTGATAATTAAAACTTCCCATAGGTGAATGCAGCACCCTTCGGACCATCAGGAGGTTCAATTTTCGATAGGGGTCGACATCGACCTCGCCATTGATTCGCAGGACTGTATAAGGTTTTCGGTTTTCTTTAATTCTCAGGAAGGTTTCGAGAATCCTCAACTGTTCCTCGGCCTCAGGGTCTTTTTCTATGATGGAGACGGCCAGGGTATCCAAGCGGCCAATGATTTCGTCCGCTTTTTCCAGGAGCAACTTGCCGTTGCTGACTATATTGGTGGTCTGGTTTTTGAACAATTCCAGGGCCGCCCCAAATTCAGGGTACAAAAGGGGTTCTCCGTTGTTGTGCAGCTGGACCACGATATTCGGCGGAAGCTGGCGGGCGATTTTCTCAAGGAGGGGAAAATCCATATCCCCGTATTTCAAGGTCAGTTCGGGGTAATCCCGTTCAATTTTTCTTCGACCGCAGATCCAGCAGTTTTTGTTGCAGCGGCTGGTCAATTCGATATTGATATTGGCCAGTCCGAACAGGCCGTTCTTCATGGGTTCTTGTCCTTGGATTTGAGATAACGATAGGTCATTAAGGTCAATTCCCAATCCTCGGGAGTATTGATGTCGGCGTCATAAATTCGTCCGGTGACATATAGCTCAACTTTTTTACCGAAAAGGCTGGGAGGATCTTCAAAAAGGTTTTGTGGTTTTATCACAAACACAAGATCGTTCTTGGCAAAACAGGTTTGAGGAAAGTCTTGACGGCGACTGTAGCCCCGGCGGATATCCTGCCCGTTGAAATAACTTACGGAACCCTCCCGGTTACGGACCAGCGTCCAGTAAGGGGTATAGTGAGCAGGAGATTCGTTTACGGAAATAACCGAGTCCGCTCCGGAATCATAAAAGAGAGCCAATGCCTCCTCAATATGTCGGGTCTCTCGAATAGGACAGGTGGTAAAGAGCAGGATTACTGATTCGGGTCTATAGTGTTCATTTTTGATTAGCCATTCATAGGCATGAGCCATAACCGGTTCAATGGGGGTCTGGGAGGTGGAGATCTCCGTCGGTCTCAGGAAGGGGACTTCTGCTCCGTATTGAAGGGAAATATCCGCGATCTCCTGGCTGTCGGTGGAAACAATGACCCGGTCGATCCCTTTGACGGCCAGGGCACATTCAATCGTCCAGGCGATCAGCGGTTTGCCCTCAAATAATTTAATGTTTTTTTTAGGAATGGCCTGGGATCCCCCGCGGGCAGGGATGACAGCCACGTTTTTTTTCTTCTTCATAAGGGTTGCACCAGTTCGACCCAGGCCCCATCCGGATCCTGGCAATAGGTCAAAAGGACCTTGCCGTCCGCCGAAGGCTGGGGAGCGGTGTTGAAAAACACCCCTTGGGCCTTCATCTTTTCATAAAGCCCGGCCAGGTCATCCACCGTGAAGGCCAAATGGGTCGGGCCGCTTTTCAGCAGTCTTGTGCCCTCGTAATCCGATACCGGGTGGGAGCGAAAGGAAAGCAGTTCAACCAGGGTATTTCCCTCCCCGGTCCCCAGTTTGACCGTTTCCACCTCTACCCCCTCCAGGTCCAGCACCTTTTCCAAAACCGGCCCTTTTTCAACCAATCGGGTCTGGACCCTGAGTCCCAAAAGGTCTTGATAAAACCACAGGGCCCGTTGAAGGTTTTTAACCGTTAGTCCCACATGCCGGACATGCAGCGCCATGGTCATGATAACCTCTTAAGGATCTCAATATAATATTAGACAAGCTCGTTTGTTCCATGTCAATATTATTTTGAGACCGGTTTACTGGCCGTAGCCAGGAGCATCTTTTCTTTGGAAAAACGAATCCACTCTCTGAATTCTTTCTCTTCCCGGTCCTTCCATTTCCAGGATTCCGGAAGAAGAGCAATCAGGTCACAGAACCGTTCCAGGGCCGGATATCTCCAGACCAAAGGCAGCTGCCGGAACAACAGGCTTTCAATCCTGACAAATCCATGTATTTTTAAGGCATTCTGAAGTCCTTTTCTCGTCCAGGGTTTTACATGGGTATAGTCATCCCAAAAAATATGGGCCTGGGTCCGCCAGTCCGGGGTCAGCAGGATAGCCAATCCACCCGGCTTCAAAACCCGGAACATTTCGGAGAAAAAATTGTCGGTATTGGCTACATGTTCGATGACCGACTTGGAAAAAACCACATCAAAAGACAGGGCCGGAAAGGGAAAGGGGTCCCGTTCCAAATCACATTCGCGGATATCGAATTGGTCAAGGGCCTCCAGACATTCCCGGCGTTTATCCAATCCGAAGGTTTTAATCCCCCGCCGGCTGAAACCCACCAGGTGGTTCCCCTTTCCGCTTCCGATGTCCAACAGGGAAACCTCCTCCCTTTTCTGATACAACGGTTTTATATGGCCGTGGAAGATATAGTCACATAACTTCTGGGGATAAGCGGATTCGCTGTATTCGTCTCTAAAATAATGGGTTTCAAGATAACTGGACATTGAAGAAATGGCCTCCCGCCTTAGTTAGGGATCAGGGCTGTTTTTCTTTCTTTTTATGCAGCTGAAAGATTTCCCAACAGGACTCCACCAACCGGGGTATGACCTTACCGTCCAGTGGCCCGAGTTCATTTTCGACTGCTCTTCGTCGCTCTTGGGTGAATTTTTCCGGAAAGGACAGGGCATCCTCGATGGCCGCCATCAGATCTTCCCGGCTGGAAGCCGTCCGGGCCAAGCCGTATTCGAGCATCCGACGATTGTGAATGGCCAATCCATGATCGAAATAGATTGGAGGTTGGATCCAGGTATAACCGGTCTGGGGAAAATAAAGAAGATAAATGACCGGCTTGTTGAACAAACAGGCCTCAAGCCCCATGGTCGAAAAATGATTGATGATCACATCGGAATATTGCAGGGAATGCCATAGCTCATCCTGTTCGATTTGGGGGACTTCCATTTTTTTTGATCCGGTCTGGTAATGGGGATCGGACAAGCTGATATAAACCTGGGGGAGGGATTGGGCATAGGTCATGATCGGTCTGATATAGGCTGAGGCCATCAATGATTTGTCCGGATAAACCCTGAAAATCATCTGATAGCGATTATCTTTTTTCACCAATTCTTCAAAAATATGGACCATTTCAAAGTAGTGATACTCACCCAGCGGACCGGCGAAAAGTATCGTTTTTTTAACTGGATCGAGTCCGCAGGACTTGAAAAATTCTTCGCGGCTCAGACGGATTTCGCTGATCACGGCGTTATAGCGGATCGAACCGATCATCCGGATTTTTTCCGGCGCAAGGCCCTGGTAAAAAACGGCATCATCCCGCATGGCCGGTCCCCAGACCAGCAGGTGATCGATCGGTCCCCCTCGATACCCTTTGGAGGTCAGATGGTCATAATTCCCCACCAGATGGATAACGGATTTTCCATGGCGTCTGGCCCAGTGATTCAAAATATTTTCCAAATCCGATCCATGGGTCCCGATACCCAATAGAACCAACTGGTCGATCCAGGAGGGGTCGATACCTTCCAGTTCCTGATCGTACAAGAATTTTCCTTCAATCCATTTCAAGAAATTCATAAAAAATCTGAAGCGGGCCAGGAAAAAGAAAAGTCGATTCAGCCATCTTTTGTGGATTTTATCCTTGCCCTTCATGATACCCTGGAACCAATGGCGGTTGCAGATATCCCAGCCGGGATAAAGATATCTCAGATAACGAAAAAGATCTCTCCAGTATTTCAAGCGGCCGGTTTCGGCAACGAAACGGCAAGTCAGATAACGACAATCGGTAAATTTCGGCAAAAGGTGAACATAATCCTCTCGGACCAGATATTGGACCTCGATACCTTTTTGACGAAAGGCCTCTATAATCTCCCGGCGATGCAGATTGTTGATGGAACCCTTGGCGATCAGGGTCAAGGTGATGCTGTAGGACTTCATACTATCCCTGGACCGGATCGGGATCATGGTTCGTTTCATCGGCCACATCGACACGAAGTTTCTTGCGGATGATCATTTCTTCGGGGGTGATTTCCTTCCTCCCGCTCCCCAGCATTTCCGGAACTTTTCTTACGGCATCCACAAAGCCGCGGAGGGAATGGGCCTGAATCGAAGCCGCCTGATCAGAACCGTACATGGCCCGGTCCAGGGTGATATGACGCTCCAGAGAGGTAGCCCCCAGGGCCACAGCAGCGACACAAACCCGGCTGAGGGTGCTTTCATGCCCGGAATAGCCCACCTCGCAGCCATAACGAGCCTTCAGCATGGGAATACAACGGAGGTTGGCGTCGGTCTCCTTCATCGGATAACTACTGTTACAGTGCATCAGCTCAAAGGGACAGCCGGTTTTCCGAAACAGATTCACAACTTCGTCGAGTTCATCCAGAGTGGCCATGCCGACGGAAATAAAGGTCTTGAGTCCCTCGGCCGCAATCTCGCGCAATAAAGGCTTGTGTCCCAGCATAGCTGAGGCCACCTTGTTGAATGGGCGGTTGAACTGCTGCAGAAAACGTTGAGCATCCATGTCCCAGGCCGAGGCGGACCAGCCGATTCCCAGGGCACGGCAGTAACGGTCGATTTCCTGGTATTGCGAGAAATCAAATTCCAACCCCATCTTTTGATCCCGTTGCCTGGATCCCCAGGGGCTCTCCCGGGGACTGTCCAGGAATTCTTTGGTATATACCTTTTCCACCGTTCGTTTCTGAAACTTGACGGCGTCCAAACCGGCGTCGGCTGCGGCATCGATCAATTTTTTGGTAATGTCGAGACTTCCGTTATGATTGATGCCGATTTCTGCGATTAAATATAAACCCATTAAAGTCCTCCTTCAATTATGATGATATGAGACCTTTGAAAAATGTCCCCTTTTGCCCAATCTCTTTGTCAGGCTCAAATTTCAATCCTCGAAATATTCCATATTCCTGCGGTTGAAATTTTCGCCTTCCTCGACCTTGGTCAAAATTGAACATTTTTTAAAGGTCTCTCCGACTTTGGCACGGTTCTGCAAAGATCTCGGGATGATGAACCCAGCGGCCTTTAATATACCGTCAGAATTTTTTCGATCACCATCTTTTCATCAAAATGCTCTTCAACTTTTTTCCGCCCGGCTTTACCCATTTGGTCTCTCAATTCCGGATGACGGATCAATCGGATCATGGCCTGGGCCAAAGATTGGGAATCTTTAACCGGAACCAGGAATCCGGTAATCTCTCTATTCACAGCGTCCCGGCAGCCCGGGGTATCGGTGGAGATAACCGGTTTTTCCATTGCCGAAGCCTCCAAAATCGATCGGGGCAATCCTTCCCGGTAAGAAGGTAAAACAACGACATCAGCCCGGGCCATAAAAGGTCGGACATCTTCAGTCTCTCCAAGCCAGGAGACTAATCCTTTCGATTGCCAGGTTTCAAGATCCTTTAAAGGTATGACGGTAGGATTCCGCTCATCCCGTTGTCCCAGTAATTGAAATTGAGTATCAGGAAATTGCTCTTTAATTAGGCGGGCCGCCTCGACAAACTCATAAACTCCCTTTTCCCGCAACAAACGGGAAACGAGGATAAAACGACAAGAACCCTGACCGGGTTTGATTTCTGAGACAGGGACCGGTGAAAAGAAATCAAGGTCTACCCCGGATCCGGCTAATAATCCGGTCTTCTCCGCTTTTATCAACTTCCGTTTTATAAAAAGCTCAAGATCTTCTGCGTTTTGAAAGAAAGTAAAATGGGCGCAGGCTAAAGCCAGGCGATATTGCTGTTCCACCAATTTCTTAAGCCAACGTTCATTCTCAATAAAGACATAGCCCAAACCGGTGATGGTATTAATGATCCTCGGCACCCCGGCCAATCGGGCTGCAATACTGCCGTAAATCACCGGTTTGATAGTAAAGTGGTGAACAATAGCAGGTTTTTCCTTCCGATACCACCGTAAAAGGGTTTTAAAAAGAATTAAATCAGCCAGGGGGTTGATTCCTTTTTTATCAATGGGCAAGGGAAGATAAGGGATTCCCAAATCGCGAATCTTTTCTTCGTACCCATCCCCCCCCGCCCCGCCGCCGATGACAGAATACCCTCTTTCGAGCAGGGCCCTGATATGGCCGGCCCTGAAGTTATACAAAGTCCAGGCACATCTGGAAACCATGGCTATTTTACGGGCCACTGGGGAGGACCTTTCTTCTACTTAAAAAGGCCAGGCTGCTGTATAATCCCAGGCCGGCCAGGGCCATAATAAAGCCGTAGCGAAATCGATAGAGGGCGCCTATATTCGGGGAGGTAAGGGTGTAAAGGATGATCCCGCCAGCGGCCCAGAGGAGAAAAGCCCACATTTCCATTTTTTTTCTCCATCGCCAAAGGCCCAGAGCGACCAGGGGATAACACAAGTAAAGGAAAACCATTTCCATCCCGGTGATCCTGCGCATCGCGGTCCCCCCGGGATTAACCCCTTTTTGAAAGGCCAGGTTGGGGGTCGGCATAAAAAAACCGATAAACAAGGCCCGGGGAAGATAGCGGATCATCTCCGCCGCGCTGTGAAAATTCCAGTCTTTGTCGATAGTGGACCCTGCCTCGGGATATTTTACAAAAAAGGCCTTTCGGGAATAGGCCAGGGATTCCATTCTCTGATCCAGGAAAGCGGGGACCCAGTTAGACCGTTTCCAGGAAAGTTCAACGGGGGCGGTATCCTGTTCGGGTGCCTCGGTCATCATGGAGTCTGGAATCCTTTTTTGTTGCAGGGTCAAACCGAAGGCCAAAACAACGGCCAGAGATAATCCCAAATAGGCCATCTGTTTTTTCCCGAAACGGCTTTCCGGAAGTTTCTTTATTTCTCTGAGGATAATCAGAAAAAAGAAAATCAGGGCCAATAAAAAGAAAACCGGACCCCAATAGGGCCTAACCACCCAGGCTGACAGGTAACCTGCCAGCCCTAGGACCAGAATAAAACCAAATTGTCCCCAGGAAATCTTTTCGTCTTTGGCTCCCTTTTTTATCCAGAACAGCCAGGCAAAAAGAAAAAGGAGGTTGCCGAAAATAAAAAAAACGTCTTTGAGGAGTTGAGCATAAATCATGGCCGAAGAGGGAAAAAGCAAAAAGGGGATTACCGACAACGGTCTCTGCCCGGGAAAGATGGGTTGTTCAGACAAGGCATAAATTTTGAGCAAGAGGTAAGCAGACCCTGAAAAAAGAAGGGCGTATAGGGGGATCAGCACCCAGGGCTGGGGGGTGAAGACCGCATAAAATGCCCCGGCGATGCCGGCCGAGGTCTGCCCTTGGGGGCTTAAGCGCCAGGCTTTCCATCCATCCAGTTGAATCCTTCGAGCCTGTCCTACGGCGATCTGATGATTAGCCAATGAATCCGTCCCGCTCAGGAGACCTGCCCCCCCGTGCCATTCCGGAAAAACCAGGGGAAGAATTACAAACTGAATCATGATGGAGGCCGCCATGATGTAGACCAAAAAAATCAAACCCAAAAAGAGATCCGGTCTCTCTTTTTTATTGACAGCCACAGTCATGACCTGGAAAACAGAAACTCATTGCAGCCCCGTCCCCGCCCACAGGTCTTGACCTTTACCAAGCCAAGTCCCCGTTCCTGATAAAAGGCGATCACCCTTTCCGGATTAGCCGTTTCAAACGGATACCCGCCCACCCAATCCACCAAATCATGCCAGGGGGACATTCCGCGAAGCCGGCCATAGGATTTCCAGGATTGAAAGGGTTTAACCTTCAGCAGGTCTTTGATCAGGGTCGGCCCCCAAAGTCGGGAAAAAGACAAAAGGAGAATCAGACCTCGAACGGGCCCTGGGGATTGGTTATAGGTTTTTTTAATCCTGGTCCAGAACCGGCTGGCCCAACCCTGATCGTTGTAAAGGGCGACACACAATTGCCCTTTGGGCTTTAAAGGTATCAAGACATTCTCCAAAGCCTGCCACATGGCCCCGGTGTGATGAAGGACCCCCCAGGAATAAACCAGATCAAATGTTCCCAAAGATTCCAGATACCCTTGATCCAATACCGATCCCTTTTCCACCTGCCAGTGGGGATCATTCGGATAATAGCGGTTCTTAAGTTCACGGGTGCAGGCCACCGAATCCGGATCAAAATCAAAAGAAAAAACGTGGGATCCCATCCTTCGGGCGGCGAGGCTGGATAAACCGCTGCCGGACCCGATATCCAGAAAACCCATTTCCCTGAAATCCTCTTTTTCAAACCACTTTTTCAGGGAATTTTCGGCCGCCTCAATCCGGTTTTCGTTGAGTACGGATAAAAACCGATTCCAGTTTTTTCCAAAGGAAAAGTTCATTTGGGGTCTTTAAGAAAAATCATGACCGCCAGGGGTAACATGAGGAACCATAAAACCTGTGCCAAACGGTTTTCCAGCATCTTGAATTGCTTCCCGAGACCGTCCCCGACATGAAAGGAAAATCGGCCGAAATGAACAGCCGAACGGAAAAAATCCCCTGGGGCATATCGAAACCAATCCAGCTCGTTATTTAAATTGTTCAAATGCTGCAATTGCCCCCCCTGAGCATTGGTCCTGGCCTTATTTTTCCCATGGACCAGAGAGGTACTTTCTATCCAATAGATCCTTAACCTTTCGTTGATGAATCGTGTTTTATATTTCCGGGCGATCTGGTTCCAGATAATCCCTTCCGGTAAATAAGTTCTTTTTAAGATTTCCGGAAAAAGAAATTCTTTCAGAACCGCGGTTCTATTGAATCCCCATTTTTCTCCCCTAATTTTATATCGATAGCGGATCTCCAGGGCATCGGAATCGGTTATATCCCAGGGATAGGGGTCCCCGACCAGCTTTCCATTCTGGTCAATACAGAGGGCGGTAACCCCTACGAATTGTTCCCGCTGATCCATGGGGATCGATTCCCAATGATAGAGAAACCGTTCCAGGGCCTCGGGGAAAAACTCATCATCAGAGTCAATTAGCAGAAATAATTCTCCATAGGCTTCTTGGACCCCCCGGTTGAAAGCGATATGTTTGCCTTGATGGTCCTGTCGAAAATATCGGATAGGAAAATCGGCTTCTCTTTGCCCGCTTTGAATAAGTTCGAAAGTGCCATCGCTGGAACCGTCATCCACGATCAGCCATTCAAAATCTCTAAAGGTTTGTTTTTGGAGACTCCCGTAAACCCTCCCCAGAGTAAGGGCACGGTTATAGGTTGGCGTAAAAACGGTAAAAACAGGTTGACAGGAGTTATTCAAGGGAAGGTCTTCGGTCTTAACGGCCATTGCCCGCCTCCTCCATTAAAACTTCCCATTGCCTTCCGATCCTTTTCACACTGAACTGGTTCAGGACTTCGCCGGCCCGGGCCGCCAGCCGTTTTCTTTCAACCTCGTTCCCCATCAAACGAGCCATGGCCGCTGCCAGGGCCTTAACATCTTCCGGGGGGACCAAGAGGCCATTCACCCCTTCCTCAATAATTTCCCTGACCCCGCTGTGGTCTTCCGTTGAAATGGCCGGCAGCCCGCAGGCCATGGCCTCCAGCAAAGCCATAGGAAGGCCCTCAAAGCGGGACGGGAGGACAAAAAGCGCCGCCTTTCGGAGTAAAGGATGAGGCTGTTTGACCAGACCGGAAAATTGAACGCGTTGATCCAATTGAAGCCGGGTGGTCAAGGATTCCAATTCATTTCGCAAGGGACCATCTCCGAGGATGATCAAGTTCCAATTCGGATATTGATCTTTAATAAGCCCGAAAGCTTTGAGGAGAAGATCGAATCCTTTTTCCTCTGAAAACCTCCCCATGGCTACGATGGTTGGAGTTTGGAACGGTTCATCAGAGCCACAGGCATCAGGTCCGATGAAGACGGGATTGGGGATAATCCTTGTTTTCTTTTGAATCCGGTCCGCAAAATACCCCTTGGCTTTTTTATTAAGCACAACGATACGACTGGCCCGTGGATAAGCCAACAGCCGCAACTTACGCCAGAAAGGTCCGATCGAGGTCATAGCCGGATCAGAATGTTCAGCTACAATCACCGGCAAGGCTGAGCCCAACGCGGCCAAGATAACCAGAACATTGGTTAAGTCGATAAAGCTGATAATGATGTCCGGGGACAAGCGCTTGATCTGTTTTCTTAATATCCGGATTCTTTGAATATTTTTCCAAAATCCTACCCAGCGGTTTGAGGAGTATCCCAGGATTCCTAGAGACAGGTGTTTCACTCCGGCTGATAAATGGTAAAAAGGCGGGATCGATCCGTCATCAAAAGAGATCAGGGTCACTTCTTTGCTCCTGGAGACAAAATAATTGGCCAAAATGGTCATGACCCGTTCGGCCCCGCCGGGAGAAAGGGAGGAGATAATGAGAAGTATGTGTTTTACCAATTTAAATTAAAGGCCGAGTCCGTTTTTCATTAATCCTGACCAAAGTCCTTTCGGGCAGAAAAAGTGACAGGAAGGTCAGAAGAAAAAGACGGTTAACCACAAAAGACTTTCGGAGTTGAACTGCCTTCATAAGTAATATAAAAGACCCTTTCCTCGAGCTTTGCAGCAGACAACGTGCCCAGCGGAGAAGCTGTCCTGCCCGGACTTCAAAAAGCTTTTTGGTGTCGATAGACTTTGTGGAAGAAAATTTCCTGGCGATCTCCTCAGAAAAAACAGAAAGTTTATTGGGAAGGTACCGGTAGGGAAAAGTCAATGGATTTTTAGAAGTCTGACCGGAGATCACCACCAGTTCCTCGGCCATTTCATCGGAGATAGTCAAGCCGTATCGCCTGAAGTTTTCCCGAACTACCAGGGAGTAGCTTCGAAATTGCCTTTCCCCGAGGTTAAGTCTGTTGACACTGTCGGCATGGATTCTATACTTTAAAAGCACCTCAGGAACAAATAAAAAATCTCCGTAAAATGATAACCGGTTCCAGAGATCAAAGTCTTCAGCTCCATTGGTTTCCAGACGATAATTGATTTGATTTTCTCGAAGAGCACGGGTTCTGATCATTATCGTAGGATGGGTAAAAACATTCATCCAGATCAAAAGCCATTTGGTGATGCTGGTTGAGAACCCCTCCCCTTGTCGATTCCGGATGATATCTCCTTTTTCATCCATCAGGTCGTGAAGACCGTATCCCAAAACCGCCTCAGGATTCTGATCAAGAATTTTTTTTTGGATTTCCAGACGGTCAGGCAGACTCTCATCATCAGCATCCATGCGGGCGATATATTGCCCCCGGGACAAACTGACCCCCAGACGGAGAGCAGCGGCCACTCCCTGATTTTCCTGATGTATAACCCTGATTCGTGGATCAGGGTACGATTGCAGAATCTCCGGAGATTTATCGGTGGATCCGTCATCAATGATCAAGAATTCGAAATCACCGAAGGTTTGTCTTAAGATACTTTCAACGGCCTTCTCCAAATAAGGCTGAACGTTATAGACCGGCATTAATACCGTTACCGGTATCTCAAGGTCGGTCATGGTCACTCCGTTGCTTCTTTAGCAGCCGCCTCGCACCAGATTTCACCCCATCGAAAATCGATATATCGAATACCCAAACCGGCTCGATGAATTTCTTCATTCCATTGATCCTTTTTAAATTCAATAAAATGGGTGTCATCCTGCCGGTAATCGACTCCAAGCTCCTCCATGATAGGCACACGCCAATCCCTCTCATAGGCAGGCACCCGGATGATCCATCGGGCCGGCTGATAGGTTTTTTGTACCTTTCTTATAAAGGCGATCCGGTCTTCGATATGTTCCAGTACATTGGACAGGGTAATAACATCAAAGGGTCCTGCAGGGAGAGTCTCCGGTGCATTTCCATGTATAAATTTAAGATTGGGGTGAGAAAACCGCTTCTGACCAGCAATAATATTATCGATCTCCATGTCCATGGCGACCACCCAGGCCCCGGCCCTGGCCATATCATAGGACAAGAGGCCGTTTCCGCAACCGATATCGAGCACTTTGGTTCCGGGACGGACCCTTTGAGTGAAAAAATCATGATACCGCGTATGTTTATGTGTCCGTATCGACAGGATTCGGTTCCAGCCAGAGAAAACAGGTATCTTTCCAACTCCAGTAAAAAAACCAAACTGTCTTTTGGCGACCGTCTGGTGGCAAAGGCATTGATGAAAAAAAAGACGACCCTGGCCAATGTTTTGGAGTTTATGGGCAAAGTAATCCTAAAAAGAATTTTTCGTATTAATTTTTTAAACCATTCACTCATGAAAAGTTAAAATCGTTTCAAATATTTTTTTATGGCTTTTGATCCAGGTCTCTTTATTAAATAATTCCAGCGCTCTTTTTCTGGCTTTGATTCGCCAACCGGGTAAATCGTCGAAGATATTTTCAACGGCATCAGCCAGTTTTTCCGCCGAAGGGTAATACATTTCGTTCCAGGAATCCGGCACATCGATTAAAAGTCCACCCTCTTCACCAACCAGTTCCGGCATTCCCCCGCTTTTCGATCCGATCACCGGAAGTCCGCAGGCCATGGCTTCAATAACCACGGTCGGACAAGGATCTTTATACTTGGTATGGAGCAACACATGGGCCCGTTGATATAATTGAGGGGCTTCCTCTTGACTATAAGGAGGGCTGCTGACAATCAGGTCGGCGATATCATATCGGTCAATAGTATTTCTCACCTCTTCTTCGGCTCGGGGCCAGTCCAAACGTCCGGCTAAAATCAACCGGATATCCTTTTGTCTCCGTTTTAGAACGGAAACGGCCTCCAGGATCGAAAACACCCTATCCGGTTGTTGATGGGTCCCGGCCGCCAGCAGGGTCCAGGGAGTGGGGGGAAGGTAATGGTCCCTTGGGTAAAACAAATGGATATCGGCACAATTCATTAATATTTTTGCCGGGACCTTAACCGGTCCGAGGAACCGATCGGCGCTTTCTCTACAAAAAGCACTCTGATAAATGACATAATCCGCCTGATGAATTAAGCGACTCATCTCTTCATTCTGGAATTTGGTGTTCTTGCCGGCCCAGGCCGGATAAGCCACCCCGTCCTGATTCCATATTAATTTTACTCCCTTTCCCTTTGTCCATCGAACCAGTTCTTTGGCAAAAGGAGACCGGGCGCTGCTGACCAAATAAAGAATATTGAATGAATTATTATTTTCAGGAAATACTTCCTGTAAATGCAAAAGTTTTATTTTTCCCCCATGAATAATTTCTGCAGAATCCTCAGTGATCACATTTCCGTAGTTCGGATGAATTCCGTCGGAAGGCAAATGAAAGTTTCTCTGGGACAACGTGTTTCTATATTGAAGATCTTTCCGTTTTTGTTGCACCCGAAACAACAGCGATTTCAATGAAAGTAACATTAAACGAAATCAAATAAAGGGTGCCAACCGTTTAGTTAAACACAACCCGACATCATAAGCCGTAATCCCCATGGCGTTCAGTTCCGCTGAAAGGGCGGTCGCTGTAATCCCGCAGGAGAGCAGGACACAGGGTTTGCTGAAAGACATCACCTGAGCTTGGATTTCGGCCAGGAGTCCATGATACTCATCAAAGGCATTGACCAGCGGCGTTTGAATAAAGGCCCTGACTTTAACCAAGCCCGGGAAAGGCTCCCCGCCCCCGACGAAGATAACCTCTTTTTCCTCAAAAAGGCTGCGCAGAATTTTAACATAATCATTTTTGTCTTCATCCAGAACCGACAATATTCGAAAACAAAAGGCCGAGCCATAGATCCTTTTATTTTGGACATAGGGGAACAG
>JACQYK010000028.1 GCA_016208255.1 Deltaproteobacteria bacterium
TATTTTATGTCACCGATGTATAAGGGCGTGCAGTGAGATTGCCCGAAAAGATATCTACCGCATGGCCTACCGGGGTTTTAAGTCGAAAGTGGTGGTGGATTGTGACGAACCTTTAAACAAAGAAGAATGTCGGGATTGTTACATCTGCATTGACTATTGTCCGACCAGTGCCTTGACCAGGCCGAAGAAAGGGGCAGCGTAAGATGGAGAAGAAGCAACAGATACCCTCTGGGGGCAGTGGAGGAGGGCAAGAGGTCCTGGTGAGGATAGAGGAAGCCCAAAGGAATATGGGGTATGTGTCTAAGCGGTTTATGGCTGAGACGGCCCAGGTTCTGGGTCTTCCCCTGAGTGAAGTGTATGGGGTAACCACTTTTTATTCTTTTCTCTCGACCCGGCCGTTGGGTAAGAACGTGATCAGGATCTGTAAGAGCATCCCCTGCTATCTGAAGAACGCCGAGATGATTATAGGAAGTGTTCAAAAGGTGTTGGGCATCTCACCCTATGAGACGACTCCCGATGGAAGGTTTTCTTTTGAATTGACCAACTGCATCGGGGCTTGTGATCAGGCTCCGGCCATGCTGGTGAATGACGACGTTCATGGTCATTTAACGCCCAACAAGATAGCCGAGATTTTAAGGTCGTATAAGTAAAACATAGGGAGGGGTTATCCATGCCGGAGAAGCGGGTTGTCCTTAAGAACTGCGAGAAGATTGATCCTGGAGACCTATCCACCTATCTGGAAAGAGATGGATTTGAGGCCCTGGAAAAAGCCCGGAAGAAGCTGACGCCAAAACAAACGATCGAGGAAGTAAAGGCGTCGGGACTGAGGGGCCGGGGCGGGGCGGGGTTTCTCTGCGGAGTGAAGTGGGAATTAGCCAGCCAGGCGGCCGGGGAGGAGAAGAGGGTATGCCCTAGGGGCGAAAAAGGCGTACATTTATTTGCGGGCCGAGTATCATTTTCTGCGCGATCATCTGGGGCAGGCTCTCCAACAGGTAAAGGGAAAGGGATTTCTCGATCAGGTGGATATTGAAATCCGTGAAGGGGCGGGGGCTTATATCTGCGGGGAGGAATCGGCCCTGATGAATTCCCTGGAGGGCCGGAGAGGAGAAGTCCGCTTCAGGCCCCCCTATCCGCCTCTTAAGGGCCTCTGGGAGAAACCCACTATTATCAATAACGTGGAGACCTTGATGAATATACCCCCAATTATTCTGAACGGTGCCAAGTGGTTCACTGAAATGGGGACGGGACAGAGTAAAGGAACCAAGGTCTTCTCGGTCAGCGGCGATGTGGACAAGCCGGGGATCTATGAATTGGTAATGGGCAGCGAGCTTAAGGAATTATTGGACCTGGCCGGAACCAAGAAGGTAAAGATGGTTCAGGTAGGTGGCGCCTCGGGAAGGGTTATCCCCCCTTCCTTGATTCATACGCCCCTGTCCTATGAAACGGTTCTTGGTTCCGGGGCCATTACCGTATTCGACGAAAGCAGGGACGTGATCGACTTGGCCTCTCGGACCATGGAGTTTCTGGCGGAGGAATCTTGCGGCAAGTGTGCTCCTTGCCGGGAGGGAACGGAAGTCCTGCTTGAAATCCTGGGAAGGCTGGCCAGGGGAGAAGGGGAACAACCGGACCTGGAGATTTTAGAGGAGTTATCAAGCGTCATGATGCTTGCTTCGTTGTGCGGCCTTGGCCAATCGGCGCCGGTTCCGGTATTAGATACGCTGAAGTATTTTAGGAAGGAATACGAAAACCGAATCGGACAGTCCATTTTTTTAAGAACGCTCAAACAAATAGCGTAGTTCTTGTACCTGGGCGGCTGTTTTATTCCAGACGCACCGGTTGAAGGAGGTTAGGAAAAGTGAAAGACGAAAGTAGATTTCTCTGCCCCTACTGCGCCACGGTATTCGACCGGTTTGTGGAGTTACGGGATCATGTTATGGCGGAGCACAAGACGGCGTCGGCCCCTGTACCGGAGGGTCTCATCACCCTGACGATCAATGGGCAGATGCACCGGGTACAGGTAGAGCCGGAATGGACCCTGAATTATCTTCTTCACGACCAACTGGGTTTGACCTCCCCCAAGATGTTCTGTGACCGAGGGGCCTGCGGGTCGTGCACGGTGATCATGGAGGGGAGACCCATTCTCTCCTGTCTGTCCCTGGCCGTCGAGTGTGACGGCAAGACCATCGTCACCGCGGAAGGGATTGCGGATGCCGGGCACCCGCTTATTGAGACCTATGTGAAGCACCACTGCATGCAGTGCGGGTACTGTACCCCCGGATTTGTGACCACGGCCAAGGCCTTGCTGGATAAAAATCCCAACCCCACCGAAGATGAGATCATCGATGCCCTGGGGGGCAACCTCTGCCGTTGCGGTACCTATCCACAACATCCAAAGGCGATTCTGGAAGCGGCGGAGCTATTGAAAACGATGGAAAGGGGAAAGTCAGATGTCGATGGTTAAAGAAGAATATGAGAAGATGGTGGAAATGCAGGACAATACCGGTGCGGACAAATACCCACTGCAGGATTTCAACCATATCGGCAAGAGACAAATACGGAGGTTAGACGGCATTGAGAAGGCCAGCGGCCGGGCCATTTATACGATGGATATCCAGTTGCCCGGTATGCTGCACATGAAATTCCTTACTTCCCCTTACCCGAATGCGAAAATCATCAAGATGGACACGAGCAGGGCCGAAGCCTTTCCGGGGGTACGGGGTGTCCTGAGGTACGATGATCCGGAACTACCCGAAGTGGCTGACCTCGGAGGGCACGGGCCAACGGCGATCAAAGTTATTCCCGATGTAGCTCGCTTCGAAGGGGAACCGGTGGGTGCCGCAGTGGCCGCTGATACCGAGGCTATTGCGGAAGAAGCCGTTAGACTGATTCGGGTGGAATGGGAGCAGCGTCCTTTTGTTCTGAATGTGGAGGAGGCCTTGAAGCCAGGGGCTCCCATAGCACACCCGGAGAGTTGTCCCGAAAGCAATCTGGAAGTGGAACATGTGGAAGGGCATGGGGATTTGGAAAAGGGTTTAGCGGCCGCCGACAGGGTCGTCGAATTCACCGCCAAACGCCTTCTCCATACCTACATCTCTCCGGAGCGTCCTTGCGGTGTCGTGCGGTGGAACGGCGAATATCCTGAATTTTGGTGTAAACACCAGCGTCCTCATGAGGCCAAGCGGACCATTCATTCCTGGTTTAGCAAAACTCCGATGAATAAAATCGAAATGCATTTTCCCTACCAGGGGGCGAGCTTTGGGGGATGGACCCAGTTTTATTGGAAGCAAGGGCCGGATTACTGTGCGGCCTTCTTGGCCAAGCGTACCGGAAAACCCATGAAATTCGTCTTTTCAAGAAGGGAGGATTTCTATGGGGGTTCGATGGATGAGGGCAATTACTATTTCAAGGTCGGCTTCAAGAATGACGGGATTATCACGGCGGTGCAGGCAGAAGGCCATTTTGCCAATGCCCAGTGGGAGGGCTTTGGGCCTGGCAATCACTTTGAAGAGAACACGGCTATCCCCAGTGTTCATGCCCCAAGGAAAGTCGTCAGAGTCAATAAAGGACCGACTACGGCGGTCCGCTGCGAGCAGCTTCCCAATACTCTCGCCTTTACGCTTGTGTTTGACCGGGTTGCTGCCGAGCTTGGCTTGGATCCAACCGAAGTGGCCATCAAAAACGACGGCATTAAGGGACACGACATGGACTGGGGTACCGAGCGAAAGCTGGAGTTGGACTTCACCCCACGGGACAGCCTGAGAGAGTGTTTAGAAAAAGGAAAGAAAGCGATAGACTGGGACAAGAAATGGCATCCGCCGGGCACCAAGAAGCTTCCAAACGGGAGGATGCACGGTATCGCTTTTACCTGGTCCCATGAATGGGATGATTCCTGCGGTACTGGTGAGATCGCCATGCGTGTCGAGAGAGATGACGGAACCATCTCTATCCTTGGACAGCGCTGTGACAACGGCGTGAATTCCGATACCACCTATTGTCAGATCACCGCGGATGAAATCGGAATGCGTCTTGAAGATGTATTCTATAACCAACACCGGGACGTCCCTTTTTATCCCATGTGTCCAGACTCCTCCACCAACACGAGTGTCAATGGTTGGGCGGTGAGGCATTGTGCCCGGATGTTGAAGGCCAAGATGCTGGAGGCGGCAACAAGTCCACGGGCGGTCTCCCAGCGGGGAACCTTTCCCCCTTTTTTCCCGGACTGTAAACCTGAAGAGTTGGATATTAAAGACAGCATCATCTATGTCAAACAGGATCCATCCAGGAAACTCGCGGTGGCGGACCTGGTCGGGGTTTCGGCGGAAGCCGGTCCCTTGGGTTTTCATGAATTGTACGGCGCCGGAAGACACCCGTTCAGCGTGCCCTTCTTTGCCTACGCGGGCCAGCAATACGGGGGCACTTATATGGGCGTGGGTCGCGGCCTCTTCGAAGAAATCGTCCATGATCCTGCGACCGGTGTTATGTTAAATGGCAATCTCTTAGATTACAAAATTGCGACCATCGGAGATTGTGGTCCTATCGATACGGACTTAGTGGAGACCAGACAAGGCTACGGTCCCTACGGAGTCGTGGGGCTCGGGGAAGACATTGCCACTATGATGACCACCATAGTGGGGCCGGCCGTGTATAATGCGATCGGCGTTTGGATTAATGAATTTCCCATTACACCGACTCGTATTTTGAAGGCACTCGGAAAAATTTAGGGAGACCCATTATGAAAAAGTTTGCACATTTCAATGCTTCCACCATAGAGGAGGCGGTCGAGCTCCTTAAGCGATACGGCGGTCGCGCGAATCTGATTGCCGGGGGTACGGACTTGCTGGGCAAGATGAAAGATAGAATATTGCCTAACTACCCTGAGGCCTTGATCAATCTTAAGACTATCCCCGGCTTGGATTTCATTAAGGAAGAGAAGGGGCTACTAAAGATCGGGGCGCTCACCCGGTTAGAGGACATTGCCACCAGTGAAACGGTAAAAGAGCAATATACCGCACTGGCGAAAGCAACTCATCGAACCGCTTCCCCTCATCTTCGGGAGATGGGGACCATCGGTGGAAACCTTTGCCAAGATATCCGGTGCTGGTATTACCGGAATGCCGACAACCGGTTCCCTTGCCTGAGAAAAGGAGGGGGGAGGTGCTACGCCCATGCCGGGGACACGAGATACCACTCCATTTTCGGTGGCAGTGTTGAGGAGGGCTGTATAGCGGTACATCCCAGTGATAATGCGCCGGCGTTGATGGCCTTAAAAGCCCGGGTCCGAACCTCTAAAAGGACCATTGAAATGGAAGATTTTTTTCAGGTGGGGGTGATTAAGACAACGGTTTTGGACGACGACGAGATAGTGGCCGAGATTCAAATCCCAACCCCGCCGACGGGTTCGAAAAGTAGTTTCTATAAGTTCGCCTTGAGAAAATCGATAGATTTTCCAATAGTTAACTGCGCAGCCCATATTAATACATCGGAGGGCCAGGTCCGCGATGCTCTTATTTGTCTAAACGCCGTTTATGTTAAGCCCTACCGAGCGAAAAAGGCGGAGGAAGTCCTTATTGGCGGGGAAATTAACGAAACGACCGCTGCCGAGGCCGGATTGGCTGCCGTGATAGAAGCGGCACCGTTAAAGGACAATAAATATATGGTCGAAATCGCAAAGGTCCTCGTAAAAAGAGCGATCCTCGATTGCAGATAGGCCGTCGAGGATTAGGGGAATCCTCTTCTAACCATCGGGCGTATCCCCAATGTCGGTAAAGATAAGTTCCCACACCATCTGGCGGATCTCAAAAAGGAAGGCATTTTGAAAATAAATGTGAAGTTCGGCCCTAATTTTAAAGAGGTATTTAACGCGGACGTTAAGCAAATAGAGCTCGAAAATGGGGCCATTTTTAGAGATCTATTGGAGAAACTTTGCGACTCCCCCGAACGACGAATTAAGTTGTTTGGCATTACCGACAGTCTCCTACCCCAGATCATGGTATCGAAGAATGGACGATTTATAGTTCATTTGAAGTGGCTCGATACAGACCTGGCGGATGGTGACACTATTAATATTTTCAATCTTTTTGGGGGGGGTTGAGGGAAATTTGTCCCTCGAACCTTTGTGGGAAGTTTCGAGGAGGTCGGGGGGGTGAAGCAGAGCCCCTGGTAGAAGACGCCTTCCTTCCATTAAGACAACTCGAAACCAAGACCGAACTCCGGCCGCACTTCTGCCATTCCCATTCAGCTTGGTGCTGACGTACCGCCCATATTACAGTAGCGCCGTCTCTTAAACCACCACCCCGCATTGCCAGGGAACAAACTCGTTGTCGCCAAATCCCAACAACTCACTCTTGGTCTTTTTCCCGGAGGCCGTTTCCAGTATCTTCTGGAAAATGACTGCTCCCATTTCTTCCACGGTGATTTTCCCCTCGGCGATGATACCGCAGTTGATATCCATGTCTCCCGAAAGGCGTTCAAACATGGTCGTATTGGAGGCCAGTTTGATCACCGGTGTCGGCTTGCATCCGATCACGCTCCCACATCCGGTGGTAAAGCAGATCATGTTCACGCCACCGGCAATCTTTCCCGTTGTGGACATCAGGTCGTAGCCCGGTGTGTCCATGAAAACCAACCCTTTTTCCAGAATCCGTTCCGCATACTGGTAGACTTCAACCAGATTGGTCGAGCCTCCCTTGGTCACAGCGCCCAAAGATTTCTTTAAAATGGTGCTGAGGCCGCCGGCCTTTTTGCCGGGGGTCGGATTATTGTCAATCTTTGCGCCGTTCTTAGCCGTATACTCTTCCCACTACTGGACCGCCTCTATGACGAATCGCCGTTTGGGTTGTCCCTATGTCTTCCACCACGATGGAGAAAGGATCAAAGGATTATGGAAGGCCTGGACTCAAACCTGCGAGAAAATCGGGTTATCGGGGAGACTCTTCCACGACTTAAGAAGGACGGTCGTTCGTAATCTGGTTCGGTCCGGTGTTCCGGAGAGAGTGGCCATGCAAATATCTGGGCACAAAACCCGGAGTGTTTTTTGATCGGTACAACATTGTCAGCGGGGAGGATCTAAAGATCGCCGCCGCCAAACAGGAAGCCTATTTGAATGGATTGTAGCAAAATAAATTTTTCAGACAGTTACGTTTTAGCTACAGTTGGCCTTTTTGGCAAAAAGAAAGTGCCTAACCACTGTCAGTTAAGCCCTTGAGTGGATTCGAAATTTCGTGGTGCCGAGACCCAGAATCGAACTGGGGACACGCGGATTTTCAGTCCGATCCAAGCCTAAAGCGGTTTCCCATCATTTTTCACTACTTAAATATCAGCTACTTACCGAGTGTATTTTTGGTTTTGTCAGGTTCTTTTTGGTAATTTTAGGTCCGGACGGTTACACTTTAGCTACACATTTGGCTTCCAAATTTATATTTTGATTAAACCGTTCCTAACCTTAGCCAATACAAGTTTAATATACCAAAAACCCATTATATGGGAATCGAACCCAATTTTTTTCCTTGTAATCTATTGATATTATTATGTACAAAATTGGCTACCGAAGATTACTTGAAGGGTTTTTCTTTTTTTGTCGCCAATTTTAAGTTCTAATTTTGATAAAAATGCATTCACCGTTACCGTCTAAGCTGTACAATTGAGGATCCTACCATCTTAAATCAACCCTAATTCTTCCTCTAAAGACACATCGATCCCAAGAATCTATCCCCAACGCCGCTAGTATGACCCCGAAGACCCTTCCATCATAAGATCCAACATAAGACCATCTTCTATTTAGGTGGTCCATAAAATTCAAGTTTTGATGATGATCTGCAAACCTACTTGCAATTACAAAGCCCTCTTAACGGACGATTTTGGGAAAGGTTTGATATTGACATGTGTTTGTATTAATGATTGCGAGAAAAAAAATCCTATGCCAAGTTATTGAGGTTGATCAAAAAAAGCATGGTCAGATATCGCGTAGGGTTTAATAAAGCCTTCCATTGTCATCCCAACCAGTTATTCTTGGTTCCAGAGATAAAACCAGATTCAAAAAGAAGATTCCGATTGCCAGGAAAGATTATTGAAAAAATATTGACATATATAATTGGGATTGGTACGGTCAACCTAATAATATGAACACTTGGAATTTATCTCTCCTGAAATCTATCCAGATTTCCGGTAGAAGTTTCTTGAGAGGGGGAGGAGATAACCTTTTTCTCGGTACCTTATTATTATAATCATACTTTTAATCTGAACACTCTAAAATGTTTTAGCAAACTCGAAAATCAAAAAGGAGGAAAGCATGGCTCCAAAGCGATTTGGTGAAATTATGGTTGGGGACAGGTTTAAATCGCCTTCAAAAACAATAAGCGAAACAGCCATAACCTTGTGTGTCGGGTTGGCCGGAATGACAGCCCCATTTTTCAATGATATGGAAGCTGCCGGAAAAACGGCTTTAGGATGGCAGGCGGCTCCTGGCAGAATGACGCTCATGATGATGGGAGGACTGGAGGAACAGACAGAGATATTCGCTGAGCCGGCTATATTGATTGGGCTTAATAATGTACGATTCAGAAAAACTGTAATGGCCGGCGATACTATTCGAATAGAAATGGCAATCACTGAAAAAAAAGAAACAAGTAAGCCTGGCCAGGGGCTGGTCGTTCATAGAAGTATTTGCAAGAATCAAAAGGATGAAGTGGTCATGGAAGTGGATAACGTGCATATTGTCTACCATCAGTAATTATCAAGGCGGGTCAGGAAAGGAATTTTTGTTAAGGGCGTCCACCACATCGTTTTTATCGTCCTGGGTGGACCTCCCATCCCACAGGTTAAAGTCAGATACGAGAGGGTTCAAGTCTTCTACAGGAAAGGGGCTGTCCATGTAAGACTTTGCGGCCAAGGGGTTATTATTAAATCATAGTCCAAAGTGGTATGGGTTTGGCTAAGCCCGGCGCGAGGCGTTGACATGATTAAGGTCCCGCTGCTCGAATTCAGGCGAAACCCAAACAAAGAAGTTCGATCGATCACAGTAGTAGTATCTCAAATTATTTTCTTTAAAGGAGGAAAAATGTTGCAAACCAAAATGACAGAGATTTTAGGCATCAAGTACCCCATCCAATGTGGGACCATGCAGGGAATTTCCACGGCTGAGTTGGTCGCCCCGGTGGCCAATGCCGGTGGTTTTTGCTGTTTACCCGCTGCGACCTTTCAAACCAAAGAAGCCTTTATGGATGAAGTTAAAAAAACAAGGGATATGACCGATAAGCCCTTTGGCGTCAATGTAGGGCTCTTCCCGGAAATGACCACAACAGTTACCGCTGAGCAAAGGATTGACTGGGTCATAGAATCGGGGGTTAAAATATTGGAGACCGCCGGACGCAGCCCCGCACCGTATCGCAAACAGATAACTGACGCTGGGTTGATTCATATCCATAAATGCGCCCGTGTCCGGGATGCGGTCAAAGTGGACGGGTTGGGTGTGGCTATCGTTTCCATAGTTGGGACGGAATGCGGCGGGCATCCGAGCATGGAGGACGTCACCACCCTGGTCCTTATCCCGGCGACGCTCGACCGAATCGGCAAGCCTCTGATTGCCGGTGGCGGCTTTGCCGATGGGAAGGGTCTGATGGCCGCTCTGTCCCTCGGTGCGGCCGCGGTGAATATGGGAACCCGATTCATGGCCACCCAAGAATGCCCCATCCATCCAGATTTTAAGAAGAAACTGCTTGAAACACCGGAGACCGACACTGTGCTGGTCATGAAAACCCTTATGAATCCCAGCCGGGTATTAAGGACGCCGGGGTCTGAAAAAATCCTTAAATTAGAAGCCAAAGGTGCCTCTTTGGAAGAACTTGTTCCCTATATCAGCGGGCGGATATCCGCGGGAGGGTGGAAAGAAGGAACATTTGACAAAGGGATGTATCCTGGTGGACAAGTAGTCGGGCGCGTTCACGACATTCCGACCGTGGCCGAGTTGATGCAAAGGACCGTCAATGAGGCTTTGGAAGTCAAAAAAAGGCTGGATAGTCTTTTTAATTAATCGGATAGCTTGATTACTGAAGAGGTATATCATCTAAAAAAATATAGGTAGTTATAAAAATATTGTCATTCATAATTTGCTCTATTCTTGAAATTTTAAACCGGTCCGGTCAACCTAATAAAATGAACATATAGATAGAACGATTGGAAAAACGGGGCTCAGAGAATTATTTTCGGGTCAGCGCTACTGGATACTTCCTTCGGGAAAACAACCCATAAATTTCCCGCGGTCAGTACTATTTGTCTCTGGGGGGAAAGCTGGTGACAAGGCTGGTGCTTTTGCCAACCTATAAATTCACCCGCATGATGCGGGACAGGAAAGAGAGGTATGTATGAGAGCAATTCTAAAAAAGGAAATCGTTCTGGAAAACGAGTCACCAGAGAAAAAAATTATGGAACTGAAAGAATTCTTGCTCAGCGCCCCCCAGAAGTTGGATACCGAGCGGCTTAAATTCCTCATGGAGTCATACAGGGAAACCGAGGGAGAGCCTGCCTCGATCAGGAGGGCGCGGCTGTTTGAAAAAATACTATTCAACAAAACCCTGTATATCGATGAAAACCCCATTGTGGGGAGCGCCACTAAGTTCCGGGCGGGAGTTTATCCCTACCCGGAGTGGTCCTGTCGGTGGATGAAAAAGGACGTGGAATCCCTGAGTCATCTTGGAAAGGTGAATATTTCTGACGAAGACAGGAAGCTGATTAATGAGTCAGTAGACTACTGGACGGACCGGTGTGTGTTTACCCGAACCAACCGGTTTTTTGTAGAGAAATACGGTTTCAGCGCGATTCCGGCCCTCAAAGCGGGCCTTTTCATAGACGGCGTGGCGGCGCCCCAGGGAGGAGGGACTATGGACTATCCCCGGGTGCTGAACCAGGGCCTAGGGGCTATAATCAAAGAGGTGGAGCAGAGGATGGGAGAACTGGCTGTTTCCCACGACAACGCCCAAAGAATTAATTTTTACCGGGCCGAACTGATTGCTTTGAGGGCCGTGGTCAAATTGGCCCATCGGTATGCGGACCTTGCCGCGGAGATGTCCGCCGGAGAAGCAGACCCGGGAAGAAAGAGGGAGTTGCAGGAAATATCAGAGGTCTGCCGATGGGTGCCGGAAAACCCGGCCCGGACATTTCGGGAAGCCCTGCAGTCTTTCTGGCTGATCCACTGCTGTCTTTTCATAGAGCAGTCCGGCTGCGGATACTCCCCCGGAAGGTTCGGTCAGTATATGGACCCTTTTTTCAAGAAAGACATTAAAGATGGGCGGATGAACAGAGAAGAGGCCGTCAACCTGCTTAGTTTCCTCTTTATTAAGCAGCAGGAATTGGGTCTTTATCGGGGTCTTCTCTATTTCAAACAGGCGTCAGCGCACACCGGTCAGACCATTACCGTGGGAGGCCTTACCCCTAATGGGGAAGACGCCACCTCGGACCTGGATTACATGCTGTTGGATGTGCAGCGGCAGATGAAAAACATACAGCCTACAATTTCTCTCTTTTATCATAACAATCTAAAAGAAGATTTTCTCTTTAAGGCCGTGGAGCTTATTCGCACCGGAGTGGGACAACCCCAATTCATGAACAACGATATAACCATACAAAGACTCCTGGATCTGTTCGGGCCGCAAGGTCTCACAGTCCAGGAAGCCCGAGACTGCTGTAACTTCGGTTGCGTGAGCACCGGGGTGGCTGGTAGGGTGGGAGGGCCTATAGAGGGGGAAATTTCAATAGCCAAAGCTTTTGAGTTGGCCCTTAACGATGGGAAGGACCCCCTTACAGGGGAACAGATTGGTCCCAGCACCGGGGAGGCCGAAAAATTCGGCTGCTATGAAGAACTGTTTGAAGCCTTCCGGAAGCAACTGGAGTTCACTATGACCTTGGCCCGCCGTCATGGGATTATTGGCGACGCGATTACCGCGGAGATACTGCCCCTCCCCCTCCGGTCAAGCCTCATCCAGGGTTGTATCGAAAGAGGGACCGACGTATGGGAGGGAGGAGCGAAGTATTGCAGTTCCATGCTGATTTCGGTAGGAGGGGTGGACGCTGCCAATTCTCTGGCCGCCATAAAGAAACTGGTTTTTGAAGACCGGCGTATTAGCATTTCCAGGCTGAAGGAGGCCCTCATAGCAAATTTTGAGGGCCACGAAGAGATCATGAAAATGTGTCTGGAAGCCCCTAAACATGGCAATGACGAAGATTACATGCATGAAATTATCCGCAACGTCTACGATGCCGTGGACGAGGCCTACCATAAAGTGGGGCCCAATTTCCTGGGGGACAGGGGTAAGCCCGAGGCCTACTCACTGTCCATGCACAATGCTTTCGGAGAATTCTGCGGTGCCCTTCCCTCAGGCAGGACGGCCAGGATTGCCCTTACCGATGGCAGTGTTTCGGCCATGCCCGGTACTGACCGGAACGGCCCTACCGCACTGGCTAACTCGGCGGCCAGGGCACTGGACGCTGTAAGGTTTGCCTCCAACCACTGTAATATGAAATTTCACCCAGCGGCCTTGGATGGGCCGGCGGGGGCCAGGAACTTAATCAGCCTCATAAAGGGGTATATGGACCAGGGCGGTTCCCACATCCAGTTCAACTGCGTAAGTTCCAAAACCCTGAAGGAGGCCCAACAGAACCCGCAAAACCACCGGAACCTGGTAGTACGGGTGGCCGGTTTCAGTGCCTATTTCACCAGGCTTGATAAAGGCGTTCAGGACGAGATAATTAAAAGGACCGAGTTGAAATTTTAGGCGACGAAGGAACGGAAGGGAGGTTTCACCTGATGCTGACAGTTACCCCAAAGGCCCGGGAGGTTATCTGGGAATACCTCCTAGGCAAAAATTCTGCGGTAAGGGTTGCCCGATTTCAGAGCGGTGGATGATCCTACGGACCCGTACTGGGCCTGACTCTGGACGAGTTGAAGGAGACCGATCAGGTAATTGAATTGGATGGTATAACATATACAATCGATCGCCACCTGCTGAAAATTATTAGCCCGCTAAAGGTGGATTTTGCTGTCGAGGGGGATGAAAAGGGATTTATCATCACCCAGAATTGTCCGGATAGCCCGTCATAAAACTCCGGGAGATTAGCCAGTTTAGGTGCCGGGACCCGGGAAATGGCTGTGGGCCGGTTGATCAAACCAAGAAAGGTTGTAGGCATAGGCATGACATCCAGGTATGATATGCCTGAAGGAAGGGACAACAGGACGGCGGGAGAAGGAGGCTGGATATATAACATCCAAAGGTTTTCGGTCCAGGATGGGCCGGGGATCCGGACCACCGTGTTCTTTAAAGGCTGCTCTCTAAGATGCCCCTGGTGTAGCAACCCCGAATCGCAGCAGGTGGTCCCTCAGTTATTTTATTTTGAGAGCCGGTGCCGGGGGTGCGGGCGCTGTGTGCAGGTCTGCCCGTCACATGAACAGGCATTATCGCTTTAGTTTTAGAAGTTATCGCATTTGTTAATGCTCTTGTATCTATCGTCAAGGTCTGAGGATCCACATCTACCAAAACAGGTGTTGCACCTGTCATATCAACCGCATTAGCTGTTGCTATAAATGTTATATCTGGCA
>JACQYK010000029.1:0-54385 GCA_016208255.1 Deltaproteobacteria bacterium
ACAATGTGACGGCCGGAAAAGCGGGAATGATCGTTAGAGGTTTTCTGAGAGACGGAGATCCTCTTTTCGAACATTTGCTCGGGGCCACCGAGGAAAACGATCTCATTCCCCAGGTCAAGGATTTTACGAGATTCAGTTATGAGAAGAAGGTGCTCACCGAGAAATCCGGGCTCATAGATCCGGAGGATATTGATGACTATATCGCCGAAGGAGGATACGAAACCCTGGTGGCCTCTCTTGAGCGGAATCCGGAGGAGATCCTGAGGGAAATATTGGAATCTGGTCTGCGAGGCAGAGGTGGCGCAGGATTTTCTACCGGCACCAAGTGGAAGATTGCCGGGGATGCGGCCGCTAAGCAGAAGATCGTGATCTGTAATGCCGATGAAGGGGATCCCGGCGCTTACATGGATCGGACGATCCTGGAAAGCAACCCGCATCAGGTTCTGGAAGGCATGGCCCTCTGCGCTTATGCCATCGGCTCATCAGAAGGCATCCTCTATGTTCGAGCGGAATATCCTCTGGCGGTCAGAATACTCACCAAGGCCCTGCAGCAGGCAGAGGAATTAGGTCTTTTGGGAAAAAATATTCTCGGCACGGAATTCCATTTCCATCTTTCCCTTTTCCAGGGGTCCGGGGCCTTCGTCTGTGGAGAAGAAACGGCTCTGATTCAATCCATTGAAGGTTTCAGGGGCATGTCGCAGCACCGCCCCCCCTATCCTGCGGAGAAGGGCTTAAGGGGTCAGCCGACCATCATCAATAATGTCAAGACCTTTGCTTCCATCGCCCCCATCCTGAAACACGGGGCCGGTTGGTACCGGGCTATCGGGACTAAGGAAAGCCCGGGAACCGCCATTTTCTCCGTGGTAGGAGACATTGTGCACCCCGGATTGGTGGAGATCCCCATGGGCGTGGATCTTAAGACCCTTATCTTTCAAATTTGCGGCGGAATTCCCAACAAGAAAACCTTCAAGGCTGTCCAGATAGGCGGGCCATCGGGGGGTTGCTTGCCGGATCATTTTCTAGAAACCCTTGTCGATTTCGACTCACTCTCAGACGCAGGAGCGATGATGGGTTCCGGCGGCATGGTGGTCATGGACGAGGATACCTGCATGGTCGATGTGGCCCGTTATTTCCTTGACTTTACCCAGAAGGAATCCTGCGGTAAGTGCACCTTCTGCCGAATCGGCACCAAGCATCTGCTCCGGATTCTTGAGCGAATCACCAAAGGTGAGGGGCAGGAGGGCGATCTGGAAAATCTCGAAAATCTAAGCGTTGATATCAAGAAGGGATCTCTTTGCGGGCTGGGAAAAACCGCACCCAATCCGGTTCTAACTTCCTTGCGCTATTTCCGGGACGAGTATGAGGCGCATATCAAAGAAAAACGTTGTCCGGCAGGGATGTGTCGGGCCCTTACCGCTTATTATATCGACCTTGAGAAGTGCGCTCGCGGTTGTGACGCCTGCGTGGGAAGCTGCCCTGTGGAAGCCATCTTCACCTCAAAAGACCGCAAAAAAGCCGTAGACCAAGAACTGTGTGTCAAATGTGGGGAATGCCTGGCGGCTTGCCCGGTAGAGTACAGCGCCGTCAAGAGGGTTTCCCCGTCCCACCTGGCTCCGGTGATTGAAAGGCCGCAGCAGGAAGAAACCAACCCTCATTAATGTCAAATTATACAGGCCAAAGGACAAAAACCCGGAAGATCTTTTTTGGGCCGGGTAGGAAGGCCCGAGGACAAAGACTCGTCCCGGGAGATTAAAGGTTTTGCAGAACATGATCAAACTGGTGGTTGACAATAAAGAATTTGAGGTCCAAGAGGGGACCGTTCTGCTCGAAGCGTGCCTGCGACATGGGATTTTTATCCCTAACCTCTGTTACCTCGAAGGCCTGGGGGACCCAGAGGCTTCCTGCCGACTCTGTTTTGTTGAAATAGAGGGGAAAGCGGTTCCGTCCTGCACCATAAAAGTAACGGGTCCACTCGTTGTTAAAACAGACTCGCCAGCCCTAAGAAAGCTGCAGAGAAGCGCTCTTCGCCTATTGCTCTCTGTCCACGATGTAGATTGCGCTCACTGCCCGGCCAATAAGAAGTGCGGTCTCCAGGACTTAGCCAAATTCCTCGGCCTGGGCCTTAAGCCCAAAGGGCTCGAGCGGCTGCTCAAGGAGCCCCATATTGTAGAAGAGCATCCTTTCATCAACTATTATCCCAACCGCTGTGTTCTGTGCGCAAGGTGCGTCCGTGTCTGCCGAACCAAGGAAGGCCGGCCGCAGATGGTTTTTGCTAAAAGGGGTTTTGATATGGTGATCAGTTTCTATGGGGTGAACAGGGAAACCATGCCCGAATGCCAGGACTGCCGTACCTGTGTAGAAGTCTGCCCGGTCGGAGCGCTCATATTGAAGACCCCGGCCCCTTAACTCCTCCGATCATAAGATCTCCATTGAACTGTAAGAACTTTCCAGCCTCTCCCTCAATATTATAATGAGCTTTTGCAAAATCTTTATTCGAATATTCTTATTTTTAGATATGAGATCCCTAAGCTCCGAACAGGAAAAAGAGACGACTTTGGTGGGTATATTACACTTCGCGGAACACATCTGGATATGTTGCTCCCCTACCAGGGTGCTCCAGCTGCCCATAAGCCTTCTGTTTGGACTTTCTCTTAATATATAGACGACCTTCTCCGCCTGTCGATTATTACCAATCTCGAAATTTCTATTTAGAGAAACTTGCCCTTCAGATAGAATGAACAATTTTTCCCCAATATCGCCCTGTCTGTATATCATGTCCCCTGCCGCATAATTTTCAATACTTCCTAAGTCAGCAATAGGAGATAATTCTTCTTCAGAAAGTTGGCTGAAAAGTCCACATTTTTTTAAGGCTTTGGTGATTTCTTCCGACGGCATTTTCTTACCTCCTTTAAATAATTGCATTATACCACAGTCATACTGCCTTTAGAAGACTGATTTTGTTGATCCAATAAGATTAGGCCGCTCTTATTTAATACGAAAATAGAGTAAAAATGGACCCCAAAAGGGCATTTTTAAATTTTTTTTAAGTTGCTTTTTTCTCGGCTGTCTTATATAGTAAGAAGTCAAGTTTCTTTGAGGAATCAGTAAATTATATAAAAATTTCCTATTTAAACAATAATATTGAATAGTAAGTGCAAAACCGGTTAAAAGACCATTTTTTCAAATAAGGGGCTCCTTCAATTTTTAAATTATTCAAGTTTTATTATTATCGTTATTCATATTTTTATTATTATCTTTTAATAATTATTTTTATAACTTATGTATCATATTCCAATATAGATTCATCTTATTAACTTTACTAAAAATTATAAAAGAAAAATAATAAAAGAAAGAAGGAGAATATCTATATGGAATTGACTATCCAAAAACAATCCCTCTTTGACGGGTTACAAATGGTTCAGGGGATCATTGAGAAAAGAAGTTCCATGCCCATTCTCTCCAACGTCCTTATTGAAACCGATGGGGACGCCATCCACCTAATCGCCACAGATTTACAGGTAGGAATACATTTAAAATGTCCGGCAACCATTATCAATGGGGGAGGGATATCCATTTTAGCCCGAAAATTTTTTGAAATAGTCAGGGAGTTTCCGGATGAAGAAATATATATAAAACTAAAAGAAAATAATAAATTATTTATTTCCTGTAAAGGATCCCAGTTTACCATTTCCGGCCTGCCGGCCGTAGATTTTCCCCCTTTACCGGAAATCGATTTAGAAAAGACTATAACCCTGGATGGCTCCCTGTTGAGGGACATGATTCAAAAGACCATTATTTCAGTTTCTCTGGATGAGGGACGTTATAATTTATCAGGAATCTACTTTGAATATTTAAAAAAGGAAGAGAAGAACTTTCTGCGAATGGTTTCAACGGATGGGCACCGTTTAACCCTTATGGATAAGGAGATTGAACCGTTAGGGGAGGGGGTTTTTTCAAAAGGGGTTTTGTTACCTAGAAAAGCCGTGGCGGAGATATTGAAAATTTTGGAAAAACCAGGTTCGGTACAGATCGGATTTAAAGATAACTTCGGAGTATTTAAAAAAGAAGAAACGCTGATGATTATGCGATTACTGGAAAGTAATTTTCCTGATTATACCTTGGTTTTGCCGAAGAAAAAAGAAAAGGTGGTCGTTATTACCAAAAACAATCTGATGGATACCATGAAAAGAATGGGGGTTCTTTCAACGGATAAATATAAAGGGGTCAAATTTTCACTGACTAAAGGAAATTTAGAAATTCTTTCGGTTAATCCGGAAATTGGGGAGGCCAAAGAAAGTATCCCTTTGGAATATAAGGGTAATAATCTGGTCGTAGGATTCAATGCCCGGTTTTTTATTGACGCCCTTCAGGTTATGGAAAGCGAAAAAGTTGTTCTGGAATTCAACGAGTCGGTCAGTCCGGCTTTATTAAGCGGAGAAAAAGAACCGGGGTTTCTGGCTCTGATCATGCCCATGAAGCTTATGGAAGAGTCCGGGGAAAATCCTTAATCCCCTTTTAGCCTCTTAGGAAATCTTTTTCCTCTTTCCGGTGGAAGCCGGAATCCAGTCTTTCAATTTATCCCGGGTCCCGGCTTAAACCGGATCAAGGAAGGGGTGAGTTATGCAAGGCTCTCTTGGATAACTTAATTATGAAAAAAAGTTAATCAGACCGGGAAAAGAAATGAATGGTATACACGGTCCAACAAGATCAGAGAAAAGGTAGAAACTATGAGTAATTACGGAGCGGATCAAATAAAGGTTTTGGAAGGATTGGCCCCGGTAAGGGAAAGACCTTCCATGTATATAGGAAACACTTCAACCGAAGGTCTGCACCAATTGGTTTATGAGGTGGTTGATAACAGTATTGATGAAGCCCTGGCCGGTTTTTGTAACCGGGTAGATATCACCATCCATTCCGATGAAAGTATCACCATTGAAGATAACGGACGGGGCATACCGGTCGATATGCATAAGACCGAAAAGAAACCGGCTTTAGAAGTGGTTATGACCAAACTGCATGCCGGGGGAAAATTTGATAATGAGACCTATAAAGTATCCGGAGGGCTGCATGGGGTCGGGGTTTCAGTGGTCAATGCCCTTTCCGAATATTTGGAAGTGGAGGTCCGAAAAAACGGAAATGTTTATTATCAAAAATATGAGCGGGGAAATACGGTAACCCCGCTGGAGGTCTCCGGAACCACTAAAAGGACCGGGACCAAAGTCCATTTTAAACCCGATGGGACGATCTTTGAAACCACCCTTTTCAGTTATGATATTTTATCACAACGGTTAAGAGAACTTTCTTTTTTGAACAAAGGGGTTCGTATCACGATAGAAGATGAACGGGACTCCAAAAAAAATGAATTTTTTTACATGGGAGGCATCAATTCCTTTGTGGAATATTTAAATAGAAACCGGGAACCGGTTCATCCCAAACCAATTTATGTGTCGGGCCAGCGGGGAGATGTCCTTATCGAGGTTTCCTTTCAATACAATGATTCCTATCAGGAAAAGATATTTTCTTATGCCAACACCATCAATACCCGAGAGGGAGGCTCCCACCTGAGCGGCTTTAAAACCGCTATTACCCGGTGTCTTAACCAGTATGCCACCAAGGAAAACCTTCCCAAGGCCCTGCGGGAAAAGGTCAGCGGAGAAGATGTCCGGGAAGGGATGACGGCAATCATCAGCGTCAAATTACCCAAACCCCAATTTGAAGGGCAGACCAAAGCCAAACTGGGGAACAGTGAAGTCAAGGGGCTGGTGGAAAACCTGGTCTATGAAGAACTGAGCGCCTATCTGGAAGAAAATCCAACCGTCGCTAAAAATATTTTGATGAAAGTAACGGAAGCGGCCAGGGCCCGAGAAGCCGCCCGCAAAGCTAAAGAATTGACCCGACGAAAGGGGGCACTGGTCGATACTTCCTTACCGGGAAAATTGGCCGATTGTCAGGAACGGGACCCCAAGTTTTGTGAACTGTATATCGTCGAGGGAGATTCGGCCGGAGGTTCAGCAAAACAAGGGAGAGATAGAAAATTTCAAGCCATCCTGCCCTTGAGAGGTAAAATTCTGAATGTCGAAAAAGCCCGATTCGACAAGATGATTGAAAATAACGAAATTAAAAACATCATTACCGCTCTGGGTGCCGGGGTGGGGGGAGAAGACTTTCAGCTCGAACAATTGCGATATCATAAGATCATTATCATGACCGATGCCGACGTGCCAACCCCCCCTCTATCGTGTTGTTTCAGGAAAAGAAGAGTCCTATATTAAAGCCGATGAACAATTTAATATCTATTTAGGTGAACGGGGTCTTCTTCATAAAAAAATTCTTTTTAAAAATATGGATAAGGCCTTGGAAGGGGAGGCCTTGCGTCTTTTTTTGGAGAAATTAAAGCAGTATCAATTTTTTCAGGATAAACTGGAAAAGAAAGGTTTTCCGGTTGAGGTATTGGAAATAATCGTCGAAGAAGAAGGGATCACCAAAGAGCGCTTAAAAGACCGGCAATATATGAAAAGCCTGGAAAAACGATTTCAAAAAAAAGGCATTCCCACCGGGGATCTGACTTTTGACGAAGAACATCAGGCCTACTCGATGCCGATTCTTGAACAATCCGGAGGAAAGGAACGGGTGGTCGTGGATTGGGATCTCCAGGCCCTGGCCGATTTTCAAAACCTGCGTCGGTTAAGAAAGGAACTTCCTTTGTACCGGTCCTTTCCGGTAACGGTCCAAAACGAACAGCAGTCTCATCCCATAGAAAATCCCAAAGAACTGCTCCAATTTTTCCTGGAAGAAGGAAAGAAAGGATTGACCATACAGCGATATAAGGGTTTGGGAGAAATGAATCCCCAACAACTCTGGGAAACCACCATGAATCCGGAACACCGTACTCTCCTGAAGGTCAGAGTGGAAGATATGGTCGAAGCCGACCAGATTTTTACCATCCTGATGGGAGACCAGGTGGAGCCCCGGCGGGACTTTATTTTTCAGAATGCCCTGGAAGTCAGGGCCTTGGATATATAAAAAACGGGCCATAGGTGATAGGCTATGGGCAATAAGAAAAGGATTGTGTTCAAAAGCCTATAGCCCCTTGCCCATAGCCTAATGGTCTAAACCCCTAAAGGAATTGTAATGACCTTAGATTCACAAGAACTGCCCATCAATATTGAAGACGAAATCAAGCGCTCTTATATGGATTATGCCATGAGCGTCATCATCGATCGGGCCCTCCCCGATATCCGGGACGGCTTAAAACCGGTTCATCGCCGGATCCTCTATGGCATGAGGGAAATGGGCAATGAATATAACAAGCCCTACAAGAAATCGGCCCGTATTGTCGGGGACGTGATGGGTAAGTATCATCCCCACGGGGATGCGGCTATTTATGACACCATCGTCCGGATGGCCCAGGATTTTTCCCTTCGTTACCCCTTGGTCGACGGGCAGGGAAATTTCGGGTCCGTGGACGGTGATTCTCCGGCGGCCATGCGTTACACGGAAATTCGTTTGACCCGGCTTTCCCATGAATTCTTAGATGACCTGGATAAAGAGACGGTAGATTTTATTCCTAATTACGATGGCTCCTTGGACGAACCGTCGATATTACCAACCCGGATTCCCAATTTACTGATTAATGGATCCTCGGGCATTGCCGTGGGTATGGCTACCAATATCCCTCCTCACAACTTAAAGGAAATCGTCAATGGACTGCTGGCCTTAATTGATAATCCCGACCTCCCTATCGAAAAATTAATCGGCCTGATTCCCGGGCCGGATTTTCCCACCGCAGGATTTATTTATGGGACCAATGGTATTCAACAAGCCTATAGAACCGGGAGAGGAATCATCAAACTGAGAGCCCGGGCCTTAATTGAGAAAAGAAAGCAGCAAAACCGGGAGAGCATCATCGTAACCGAGTTACCCTATCAGGTCAATAAGGCCAAGTTGATTGAAAAGATTGCCGAGCTAGTCAAAGAAAAAAAGATCGAGGGCATCCAGGATATCCGTGATGAATCCGACCGGGAAGGGATGAGGATCGTCATCGAATTGAAAAAAGATGAAATCGTCGAGGTCATTCTCAATCAACTTTTTAAATATACCTCCATGGAAATGACTTTCGGGATCATCTTCCTGGCCATTGTCAATAACCGGCCCAGAATCATGGATTTAAAAACCATGCTGGTCCTTTTCCTGGATTTCCGAAAAGAAGTCATTCGTAAGAGAACGGCCTTCGAATTAAAAGAAGCCGAAAGAAAGGCCCATATCCTGGAGGGATTGAAGATTGCCCTGGATCACTTGGATGAGGTCATCGCCCTGATCCGTAAAGCCAAAAATCCCGCCGAGGCCAAGACCCAGCTCATCAGTTCCTTTTCTTTTTCCGCCATCCAGGCCCAGTCCATCTTAGAGATGCGCCTGCAGCGTTTGACCAATCTGGAACGGGAAAAGATTCAGCAGGATTACCTGGACATTATCAAAACCATTGAAAGGCTCAAGCAGATTTTATCCAGCGCGACCCTGATCCTGAATTTGATCCGGGAGGAATTAACCGAAATAAAAAACCGATACGGGGATGACCGCCGCACGGAGATTATTGAAGATACCACCGAGATCCAGCTTGAAGATCTGATTGTGGAAGAGGACATGGTGGTGACTATTTCCCACGGCGGCTATATCAAACGGAACCCCATCAGTCTCTACCGCAGTCAGAAACGGGGAGGGCGGGGCATCACCGGCATGGAGACCAAGGAAGACGATTTTGTGGAACATCTTTTTATCGCCTCCACCCATGATTACTTTTTGTTCTTCACCAATCTGGGGCGCCTCTACTGGCTGAAGGTCCACGAGATCCCCCAGGCCGGGCGCCTGGCCCGGGGTAAGGCCATGGTCAATGTTCTGAATCTTCAGCCCAAGGAAAAAGTGGCTACGACCCTGACCGTCCATTCTTTTGAAGAAGGAAAATCCGTGATCATGGTCACCCGCAAGGGGATGATCAAAAAGACGGACCTCATGTCCTTCAGCCGGCCAAGGTCCGGAGGCATTATAGCCACGCACATCCAAGAAGGGGATGAATTGATCGCCGCCGATGTCACCTTCGGGGAACGGGATATTTTTCTGGGAACCCGCGACGGTCTGTCCATCCGCTTTAAGGAAAAAGACATCCGGGAGATGGGACGCATGGCCCAGGGGGTGAAGGGAATCCGCTTGAGCCCGGCCGACTGGGTGGTAGGCGTGGAAGTCCTATCCCAGGAAGGGACTATCCTGACCGCCACGGAAAACGGATTCGGGAAGCGAACCAGGACGGAAGAGTACCGGGAGCAGGGCCGGGCCGGTAAGGGGATTATTACCATCAAGACCACCGATAGAAACGGACCGGTGGTCGGGGTCTTGCAGGTTACCGATGATGATGATGTGATGATTATAACCGATCGGGGAAAAATTATCCGCCTGCGGGTTAAAGACCTTTCGGTGATCGGTAGAAATACTCAAGGCGTCCGCTTGATCAACCTGGAAGATCAGGAAAAGGTGGTCAGTGTGGCCCGGTCCGCCGCCCGGGAAGAGGAGAATGGGGATTCGGGATAAGAATTATTTTCCTTTATGTTGGACGAAGGTTCAACCTGGCTACAACATATGGTACAATAGAGAAGGTCTTTTGAAATAGGAGGCCTAACAAAAAAATTCTTGTTTAAGGGTTGACAGGAATAAATATCTTTAGTATAAGATAAAAACAAATTCTGGCTTATTCCTATTTGATCAACACAACCATTCAAATAAAGGAAACCGGACTATGATAATAAAAAGAGGAACACTCTTTATTACCATAGCACTGCTGATGTTATTTCCATGGCATGTGTTAGGTGCACCATCGAAATCTTCGGTTAAAAAGAAAACCCCGGTTGTTTCCAAAGAAGCGGCCCAGAAAAAAAAGGCTCCTTCAAAAATCAGGGTATCAAAAAAATCCAAACCTTCCTTAACCGTCCAGAAAAAAAGATCCAAACAAATTGCTCGAAAAAAGCGTTCCAGGCATGTGGCCCAGGAGAATCCGGTTAGCGAACCCCAGGACGCTCCTCCTTTAATCAAGATTACTCCCTTAGAAAATGGAAAATTTCTCCTGGAGCCGATGGACTCATCGTTTAATAGTGACCGGGGAAATGAATCGTTGAGCTTGATAAAAAAACCGGTCTTTGAAAGAGACATCGAATCGGAAACCGCCGCTTTGGAGAAAAAAGATTCAATCCCGTCTTTCCCCAAGCTGCTGGTCAAGATTTCGGAGCAATTGCTCGGGAAATCCTACCGTCTGGGTGGGAGCGGGAATGGCAATGACGGGATTGACTGCTCCGGGTTTATGAAAAAGATCTATCAATCCCTGACGCTGTCCCTGCCGCACTCCAGCCGGGAGCAGGCTAAACTGGGGTCCCTGGTAACCACGGAATGGGACTTGAGCCGATTGAAAATCGGGGATCTGTTGTTTTTCAAGCGCAATCGCGGGAGCCAGATCGGGCATACGGGGATGTATATCGGCGAAGGAAAAATGATTCATTCCGCAAGTAAGAAAGGGGTTGTTATTTCCAATATCAAAGGGTCCGATTATTATAATCGAAACTTTGTTGTGGCCAAACGGTTGTTTATTATCGACGATCCCCAGTTCGATGAATTCAAAAAGTTTAAAGAACCAAAAGAAACTCAGGATTATCCGCCGATTCCCTATTGATCTTCCCTTAATAGAAAAAGACAGGGCGGGTTTTTAACCCGCCCTTTTTGTTTTGACGGCCGATGAAACCCAAAGAGATAATCGTATAGGAATACGTTTGTATTTTGAGGATTAAAATTTGAGTCTGACAAAGAGATTGGGAATAAGAGGATGCTTTTCAAGGTCCTCAAATTATTCTCTTTCAATAATGGTGCTCAGGCCCATCCCCCGTCCACGCACAGTGTCGCCAGCCCCAGGCTTAAATTTTGGCGGATCATTTCATACATTAAAGAGATGAGGATTTTTAATCATGCCCATTTCCTGTGCCGAATATCGTGAAACCCAGCAATTACTGGCCTTAAAGAAAAGGCTGGCTGAGGAAAAATTAAATCCAGTCGAACGGAAGGAGTTGGAAGAGTTGATCCGGAAACTGGAAGAACATTTAGGGCTTTAAACATGACTTTTTGCGAAATCATCTTTTATCATGGCCCAATTGTTCAGCGATGAGGCGGACTAATTACTCTTTCCCCGGTTGTAAAATGAGGCAGGACAGGGGAGGAAGGGTCAGCACCAGGGATTGGGAAAAAGAGTGGAAGGGCAGAGGATCGGTTGGGATTCGGCCCAGATTGCCGAGATTGCTTCCCCCATACCACTCCGAATCACTGTTGATTATTTCCCGGTAATAAGGGGCACCGGGTACTCCGATTCGATAGGCGAACCTGGGCACTGGAGTCAGATTGACCGCCACCACCAGCCAGCTTTTACCGGAACTGCGCACATAAACGACCACGGACTGCTGCCAGTCCTGGCAATCGATCCAGCGGAATCCTTCCGGCTGGTGGTCCTTTTCCCAGAGGGCCGGCTCCTGTAAATAAAGCCTTCCCAGGTCGGCTAAAAAATTCTGCAATCCTTTCCGCATCGGATCTTCTTCCAGATGCCAGTCCAGGCTCCGGTCATGATCCCATTCCCGATCCATGGCCAGTTCCGTGCCCATGAATAACAGCTTTTTCCCGGGGTGGGTATACAGGTATCCCAACAAGGTCCTCAGGCTGGCAAACTTCTGCCAGGTATCCCCAGGCATTTTGGAAAGCAAAGCTCCCTTCCCATGGACGATCTCATCATGGGAGAAGGGTAGAATGAAATTCTCGGTGTAGGCGTAAAGCATGGAGAAGGTCAAATCATTATGATGAAAACTCCGGTGAACCGGGTCTTTGGAAAAATAGGATAAGGTATCGTGCATCCAGCCCATGTTCCATTTGAAACCGAACCCCAATCCGCCGAGATAGACGGGTGTTGTTACCCCGCCCCAATCCGTAGATTCCTCAGCCACGGTAAAGCACCCTGGAAAAAGGCCGTAAACCCGTTCATTTAATGTTTTTAAAAAAGAAATGGCCTCCAGATTCTCCCGGCCTCCATAGCGGTTGGGGATCCACTCTCCTTCCTTTCGGCTGTAGTCCAAATAGATCATCGAGGCCACGGCATCCACCCGCAGGCCGTCAATATGATACTGCTCCAGCCAGAAGAGGGCATTGGCCAGGAGAAAATTACGTACTTCGTTTCGGTTAAAATTAAAAATCAGGGTGCCCCAGTCCTGGTGTTCTCCCTTTCTGGGGTCGGCATGTTCATAGAGGGCCGTGCCGTCAAAGAAGCGCAGGCTGTAGTCATCCTTAGGGAAATGGGCCGGAACCCAGTCCAGAATGACCCCGATTCCGGCCTGATGACAGGTATCAACCAAATAACGGAAATCATCCGGTGTACCATAGCGGCTGGTCGGCGCATAGTAACCGGTGACCTGATACCCCCAGGAACCGTCAAAAGGATGTTCGGCCACAGGCAAAAGTTCCAGGTGGGTGAACCCATAACGCTTCATCTCCTCAACCAAGGATGGCGCTATCTCCCGATAAGTCAAAGGGCGATTGCCTTCCTCCGGGAGCCGGCGGAAGGAGCCCAGGTGACATTCATAAATGGCCATAGGAGAATGGCGGGGGTCAATACCGGAACGTTCCTTCATCCATTGCCCGTCGCCCCACTGGTATTTAGACAAGTCCCAGATCCGGGCACACATGGCCGGAGGTTTCTCCATGGAAAAGGCCAGGGGATCGGTCTTGATCCGCAGGTATCCTTCTCGGGTCTTGATCTCAAACTTATAAAGGAGTCCCGGTTTCAGCCCGGGTATGAAGAGTTCCCAAATACCGGAACTGCCCAGAACCCTCATGGGAGAAAGGCGGCCGTCCCAGCGGTTGAATTCTGCCAGGAGGCTGACCCGTTTGGCATTGGGGGCCCAGAGGGCAAAGGACACTCCCGATACCCCATCAAGGGTCCGCAAATGGGCGCCGAGGGTTTCATACAAGCGAAGGTGATTGCCTTCATTGAAAAGGTGCTGGTCCAGGTCCCCTAGGGTGGGAGGAAAACGGTAGGGGTCTTCTATTGTCCAGTGGTTTCCATCTTCAAAGGCGAAAAGTAGGCGATAAGAAAAAGGCCAGGTCAGGTTATCAAGGTCCGCCTCGAAGATTCCCCCGGAATGAATTCGGCTCATCTCCAAGGATCGGCCTTCCAATAACAGCGATACCCTTAGGGCATCGGGGTGAAAGGCCCGGATCCTAACCCCTTTTCTTTCTTTATGCTGATAAGGGTGTGCCCCCAGGATCCGATGGGGATCGTGGTGGTCGCCTTTGACTAAGTCCTCGAGTTCTTTTTTCATTCGGCCTCCCAGGAGATGACTTCAGGCGGGATGTCGATTTCCCGGGCAAAGATCTGATAAAGATCCCGGTATTCAGGCTTGTTTTGAGGAAGGTCTTTGCAAGCGTCTAAAAAACTGTTTTGAACATTCCACAGGTTGAGAGGAAGGTCAAAGGAACGGCAGAGATGGATCATCTTTTGGATCGTATTAAAAAGCCTGGCCGGATCGAGATAAGCTCTTAATTGTTTTATTTCTTTTTCGAGCTTGCTTTCGATTCGTCCTTGAACTTCTTCCTTGGGTAAAGGATACCCCAGTTCCTGAGAACGCTCAAAAAAATCATTTAATCCTTCCAATCTTTGGGAAGGGGGAAAGGCCTCATTGATTCCTTTTTCTAAAGACCGGTTGAAAATAAGGGCCAAGGCCATTTGAATCGGGTTGGGCAGGGCCACCCCAATCTCAATCAGTTTTATCAGGGTCCCAATATCTTCTTTGACCCACTCCTCCAGTAACAGGATATGGTTTTCTATCCGGTCCTGAAGAAGAAGGTCGATCAGTTTTTGTCTCTCTTCAGAAAAAAGGTCTTTTAGATAGAAACGCTGGGGGTCAGAGGCTTCCCTAACCCAGTCGTAGACATCTCCTAACGAGGCCGATTTATAGAGTTGGATGATCTCCTTTTTAAAGGAATCGTATTCTTCTTTGGTCTGGAAGGATTTCAAATAGCATTGGAAATCCAATCCTCCAAAATGGAGGACGGCAAAAATCTTTTCCTGCACCTCTAAGGTTATGGTCGAAGAGACTTTAAGACGGCCTAAGGCCAGGTGGGATCCGTTCTGGGGAAGGATAACCTGATCCTGATGATCCAAACGAAAACAATAGATACGGCTTTTAGGAGTTTTTTCATAAATGAAACCGATGGCGTTGTGGGCCATGACCCGTGAAAGGTCGGATATAAAGGGGCGCACCTTTTGTTCCCATATTTTTGCCCCGTCTCCGAATTCCTTTTTATTGCTGGGGGCTTTCTTCAGAAAAAGGAGAAAGGGTTCTTCCAGGTCCGATCCAAAATCTTTGGCGAGCTGTATGGCCCGGCAGGCGTATTTCAGTATCTGGGTGGTTTCCAGCCCGCTGATTTCATCAAAGAACCAGCCACAGCTGGTGAACATCAGAAGACCGAAACGCTGCATCTCCAGGAGTTTGAGAGTTTGTACCCTTCCTTCCCGGGTCATTGATTTTTTATGGCCCTGTTCATGGAAAAAACTTTCCAGGTTTTCCTGGGATCGTTCCAATATGACCTGGATATAGGCATCCCTGGCCTGCCAAGGGTTCTTCAATAAGGAAGAAGCCTGGTTTTCAAAGAGATGATCCAGCTCCAGCTTCAGGTGGTCTAAGCCCTCCCTGAGCGGGGCCCGCCAGGTTTGCTTATTTTCCTGCCCACCCAACCGACAAGAGCAGTCCGCCCGCCATCGTTCGATTCCATGGGCGCAACTCCAGGAAGTATTTTCTTTGATTTCCACTTCAAATTGGGGTGGGAAATGAGCCAAGAACCAGCCATAATTAGTCAATTGGATGGCCGGATCTTTTTCCAACAGCAAAAGGGCATAAGCCAGGGCCATATCTCCAAAAAGGCGATGGTGGCCATAAGATTCTCCATCCGTAGCCAGGTGGACCAACTGGGGACCGGAATCCTGGGGATCAAAACCATTCTGCAGGTGTTGAGCAAGGATTTCGCTGCTTTGTAAATAATTTTCAAAAGCGATCCCATGAGCCAGCCCCCCATCATAGAAAAAAAGGGCTATCTTTTGTCCGCCGGGGAGATTACACCAATAGGGGTGCCGGGGATTGATACCTCCCTGGATTTCTGTCCATTGTTTTTGACCGAGAGGGCGAAATCGCCTGGCTTGATGGGGGGCCAGGATGGTAAACTTAATCCCTTCCCGGTTTAAGATCTGGAGAGTCTTCAGATTAACGGCCGTCTCCGGAAGCCACATCCCCTCCGGCTCCCGATTGAATCGTTTCCTGAAGTCCGCCTTTCCCCAGCGGACCTGGGTAAGTACGTCTCTTTCATTGGCCAGGGGAAGGATGATATGATTATAGGCCTGGGCCAGGGCATTTCCGTGGCCGTCCCGTTCTCTTTGGGATTGACGATCAGCCTGCTGAATTCCTTTCAGGGTGATCCCGGCCTTTTCCTCCATCCAGGACAAAAGGGTTGGCCCGAAATTAAAGCTTATTTTTTGATAGTTATTGCTGATCCCGGTTATCTGACCCTTTTCATCCAGGATGCGGGAACGGCTGTTGGGGGCATAGCACTCCGTCAGAATTCTTTCATTCCAATCATGGTAAGGGGCTGCGGTTTCCTCTATCTCAATGGCTTCCAGCCAGGGATTCTCCCGGGGAGGTTGATAAAAATGGCCGTGAATACAGATATATCTAGAAATTTTTGGATTGTCGCTCATGGGAGTGAAGAGAGACAGGTGACAGGCGTCAGGTGAAAGGTGAGAAGAAAAACGTGCCGGGTGTCGGGTTTCGGGGCAGAAGGTAATATCGGGGATTTCGGAGTAACCGTGTTCTGAAATATTGTTTTATCAGGCATCGGATATCCGGTATCAGGCATCTTTTTTCTTGTCACTCGTCACCCGACACTCGTCACTTTTTTTATTTGGTCTCGGAAGTTCCGCTGGATGGGGCTGGAGCCGGGGCATTGGCGGCGGAATCACTGCTTTTTTCCGAACTCTGATTACTGGTCTCCGCGGGTTTATCCTTTTTCCCGGCCGGAGTGGAATCTCCTTTGCGGGCATAATCGGTGACATACCAGCCGCTGCCTTTGAGATGAAAAGCGCTCTGGGAAATCATTTTCCGTAATTGACCGCTGCATCTGGGGCATTGGGTCAATGGGGCGTCGGAAAATTTCTGCATAGCTTCGGTAACCTGTTTACATTGTTGACATTCATATTCATATACCGGCATTTCTTAAACCTCCTGATACAAGACTAACTTATTTCATTCGGGCAGCGGTGGCCCACATAAGAATCAATTACAGGGCTTAAATTTATCCCTTTCAACGATTTCAGGATTTCGTAAGTGGCTTGGTGGACCTTTTCTTCCTCAACCGTCTTTTCGTCCTGGTTAACATCAAATCGCTGCATAAATTTCCTGAACCGAACAACATGGACCAGTTCATGGGTTAAAACATAAACCATCAAGGGAAATAACTCGATCCCTTCCTTTCGGTCAATTACCCTCAGGATATTATGATCTTGAAGGCAAATCCGGTAATAATCCCTCGGATAATTGATGGGGACCCGATAGGGAAAAGGATTAACATAACGGGCGATTTGGGCCAAACCCCGGGGGGTGATTTCTTTTCTGGTCAGTTGAGCCAGATTGGAAATCTCAAAATCATATTTTTTCCAATTACTGGTCGAAATATGATAATAATTACAAGTATTATCTTCGGCAATCTCCAGGGCCTTGTCCACCCAAATAATTTCTTCCGGAGCAAAATGCCTGTAGCCCACCATAATTCACTTTATCGATAAGGGGTTAGATACCAATTTCGGTATTTAAATATAGGCCAAGATTTATATAACCTGATCCCGGATTCTCTACTCTTTTATTAACTTGGCCTTATTAACCTATTCTAAGTATTTTAATAAAGAAGTCAAGCCATTAAAGAAAGAGAATTACTTCCCTGTGAATGATTACTTCCTTCTTATCAAAACAATAAACCGAATAGTTGAAAAGCCGCTGCACGAGCTGTTGAATTTTCGGGAAGGGTACTGGTGGGTTTTCCTTCTTTGTCGAATTCATAGATCATTTCGTCCTTGGGGATGACTCCCAAAAGAGTTAATCCCTGATCCTGTAGCAGCTTTTCCCAGGACGTGAGGTCTGAAAGATCTTCCTGTTCGGCCCGATTAATGATGACCAGTCTTTTTTCAATTTTGAGACCCAGTTCCCGGGTCAATTCCCCAATTCGAATAGCGGCCTGGAGCCCCCGGCGGGAACTGTCGGAAACAATCAACAAAACATCGATCTCGCGGGTGGTCAGTCGGCTGATGTGTTCCATGCCGGCCTCGTTATCCACTACCATATAGGGATAATTCTGAGATAATTTTTCAATAAATTGGGTCAGCAGCGTGTTGGCAGCACAATAACATCCTTGTCCCTCCGGCCGGCCCATGATGATCAGATCAAAACCTTCGGCCTCCACCAAAGATTCTTGTATACGCATTTCCATAAAAATATCTTTGGTCATACCGGGAAGGCCGCCCTTTTTCATCTCTTCCCGGGCATCTCCGATCGTTTGGGCTGCCTGAACCCCCAGAACTTCATTTAAATTGGCATTAGCGTCGGCATCAACGGCTAAGACGGGTTTAAGCCCTTTTTCCACCATATAGCGGATCAGAAGACCGGCCATGGTCGTTTTCCCGGTTCCTCCTTTTCCTGCTAAGGCAATCGTATAACTCATCCATTAACTCCTTCCAGAAATACTTACCTTTTTCTCCAAGACGGCGATCTTATTAAAAGCCAAGGAAAGGCTCAGGGATGGGGTGGGGAGAAAAAGGAAATAATAAAAATTTCTTATGGAAAGTTATAGTAACCATTCGGAGCGACTTCGTCAAAGGGAAAATTCGGAATCAATTTCACTTAGGCGTATGAATTTTGAACGAAACTGTCAGGCCACGCCTAGGGGGTGATGCCTGCACAAGGCAGGCCGTGATACCACGAGAGGGTCGGTCGTTCGACTTTGTCGAACTAAAAGAAGGCATCCATTCGGATGCCGTATGCTGACCTAAAAAAGAGGCGTCCCTTCGGACGCCGGGACATGAAAATAGGGTTGGGCGAGGGTAACCTCGAATCCTATTTTCGTGTTAAAAAAGGAGAAAGGGAAGCCAGGGATTATTTTTTTGAAAAAAAATGTTCCAATAATTTGATTATTCCAAACCACAAACATTCGGTCAGGAGTATCAGGATAAAGAGGGCCGCCACGATGACCGCAAAACCCAGGCAGGCCAGAAAAACAATTTTAAATCCGATCTGACTTCCAAAGATCACAAAAAGGGAGACCAGAAAAAGGAGGACAAGAAAAAAAACCCAGGCCACTTCTTTGAGATGATCAATCACCGGACGCCTCCAGGTTAAAGAATTTAGGGGATATTTTTCTCTTGACAGGGACCTTTTAATGGGTGACCTTATGAAAAGGGTCTGACGGAAGCGGGCGAAGAGACCGCCTTTTCCAGAGACTTTTTAACCTTTTGAAAATAGTTCGAAATGATCGAATTTTTGCCTAATCCTATTACCCTGCTCAAATCCATTTTGGTTTCGGAGATGGACCATCTCCCCGGATCCGCCTGCCAGTTTCTCTTTTCCCCAGGGAAAGACGGGTATCACGACCCGGCCACAATTCAGGACGAGTTTCATAAGGGATGGGCTTCATTAGAAAACAATCCGGAAACAAAAGCGAATCGGGCCCTCAGAGGAATTTTTTTTCCTTCCCAACCCTATGACCTTACCATCATTGAAAAATTGTCTTATTTGGAAATTCCTGTCATTCAAGATCTCTGTATTGCCAAAATCCTGAAAGATATTTCCTCCAATCGTCATCCCAAGGTTACCCCCCAATTATACATTGAGTTGCTCAATTTTTACAATCATCGGGCTCCGGAATTTCTGGTGTCGGTGGACCCCCTCTTACATTTGATTCGGCCGGAGGGGGAACCTTCGATCATGCAGGGAATAAAAACCCGGGCCTGTGCCGTCTTGATCAATCACTTTGAGATCGAGACCTTGATCATCTATATCTCCTGCCACCCCCGGCTGATGGAAAGGGAAAAACAGACCTTTTTCCAAAGCTTGACGGCCTTTCAAAAAATCTACCGGAAATTTTTGGAATTGCAGGATGATATCGGAAATAAAGATCTGATCAGCCAGAAATGGTTCGGTGAGGATTTTGAGCGTCTTAAAAAACGGGGCCGCTATCGGGATAGTTTTTCCAATCTGGTCGGAAGGTTTTTGGAACTCCTCCGGCTTAAAAACAAAAAAGACGCCCTGCAAGTCGGAAGATTTCTGGTCCTTCGTTTTAATAATGAAGATATCTTACGTATCCTTCACAGCAAAATGGAATCGGGGGAACTAAAAAACAATTTTCTACTGAAAAACTTCATCTTCCGCCAGATTTATTCCATCATGCAGGAATTTCGAAAGGAATATATCTCGCAGAAGGTCGATTCCGAATTAACCCAATTTATTTCGGAGATGGAAACTCAGAATTTTGAATCCATGCGTCTCATTACCGTCGGGGTGGTGCCCCCCCAAGTCATCTTTCAGGGACTGGTCAAAGAGGATCAACCCTTCCCTAATTATTCTTTCAACCCCGAACTTCTGGAGAAAATGGAACAATTCCACCTGAGTGCTTTGTTTGATCTTTATCCTGTTCCGCCCCGGGCTCAGGAGATCATGCTTACCCTCAGCCGGATCGCTGAAAATCTGGATTTACAAAAAGAGGAACTGGTTAAGTTTATTACTTATCTGGAACGGGTGTTGATTTTTCTTCAACAATTAGAAGAAATGGGGATTCAGATTTTAAGCAGTCCCCGCTACGGATTGATCTTAAATCCTTTTCAAATGAAATCCTTGTCCTTAATCTTCGAAGGGGGCTATTATGCTTCCACCGGATACTGGATGCGCAGTACCGTCCCCCCCGGCTTGATACGCTGCATCAATTTCAACGCCATCCCCAATTGCCTGGGGGTTTTGGACCGCCATATCTTTTCTAGAATCTCTCTGCTCACCGGAGCCTTTCGCGGGACCCCTTTCGACCTGGACAGCACCAACCGCTATGATTGGGATGAAGAGCCGGAAACCTGCCTGATCCGTCCCGGCTATTTTTTGTTGGACATCCCTTCCCCTCTGACCCAATCCTGGGAAAAAATTCAATCTCTTCAGCAGGAGGCCCTGCAGGAAAAAATTAAGCGAAAAGATTGGGGTTGATTCGATTGAAGAAGTTCGTTCCTTGTTTCTGGTTGCATGTTGCTCGTTAAAACAAGGAACAAGGAACAAGAAACCAGCAACCAGCAACGGAAATAATTCAAGCCAGAGCTCGATATCCTATTTTCGACCTAAACCGACAATCCCGCAAAATATCCGTCCCGAACGGCCTCCATAATTCCCTGAGGATGGGAAGCGTCGCCGACGCAGTGGACTTCCGGTACCCGATCCTGAAGTATTTTAAACAGGGAGTCGTTGGTTTGGTACCCGGCGGCCAAAATAACAGAATCGGCCGGGAACAGCTTCTTTCCCCCATCCGCCAGCGTCACCGTGACTCCAGCGGCCGATATTTCTTCGCATTTGGCTTCGGTGACCATGACCACCTGATACTGCTTTAGTCCGTCCAAGAGACGGCGCCTGACCATCGGCCCCATTTCGGAGGCCATTCTTTTCAACATCTCGATAATGGTTACCTTTTTTCCTTTTTGGGCCAGGTAGTGGCCGGTTTCACACCCGACCAAGCCCCCTCCGATGACCACCACATTCTGCCCGGTCTGCTTTTTGCCCCAAAGGACCTCCTGGGCGGTGACCACCGGAGTCCCCCCCTTGGTTTCATTGATACCGGGAATCTCCGGCCAAATAGGAATACCCCCCACAGACAGGATCACGGCCTCCGGTTTCTCTCTTGCAATCGCTTCCGGAGTCGCCTCAGTATTCAGCCTAATTTCCACCCCGGCCATTTCCAATTGGCGGATCAGGTAATTGAGCCAGGGCAGGATATCGCCCTTGTTCGGCGGCAGGACGGCTATTCTTAATTGGCCGCCAAGCTGCTGATCCTTCTCCAGCAGGGTCACTTTATGGCCTCTGAGTGCGGCCACTCGAGCCGCCTCCAAACCCGCCGGACCGCTGCCGACCACCCAGACCTTTTTTGTCTGGGTTGCCGGTTGAATCCTGCGGGCCCCCTCCCGTCCGGTAGCCTGATTGATGGTACAGATAAGCCCCTCGTCCCTTGAGCCGAGGCGTTCAATGCATTCAAAGCAGCCGATACAGGAAATGATATCATCGAGACGACCTTCGGCCGTTTTATTGGGCAAGTCCGGGTCGGCAATAAGGCGTCTGCCTATGGCGACCAGGTCGGCTTTTCCTTCCAACAGGGCTTTTTCCCCGGTTTCCAGGTCCAGGCGGCCCACAGCGATCACCGGCACCGCGGTAATTTTTTTTATTTCTTCGGCCAGAGGCACCAGATCAGCCACGGTGTCCGGTAAGGGGGCCTTGGTGATAAAAGAAAAGGCCCCATAGGCCGAAGCGTGAACAGCGTCCACCCCGGCTTTTACCGCCAGCCCGACCACTTGTTTGGTTTCTTCCAGGGTGATCCCCTCCTCAACCCCGTATTCCTGGATATTGAGCCGCGGCCAGATAGGATAGTCGGGACCCACGGCCGCTCTCATGGCTTCAATAATCTCGATCAGAAATCTGGCCTTGTTTTCCAGGCTTCCCCCGTATTTGTCCAGACGTTTATTGCTGGCTGAAGACAGGAAGGAGGCTACAATATATTGATGGGCCCCGTGGATTTCCACGGCATCGATCCCCACGTCCCTGGCCCGTTTGGCAGCATCGGCAAACCATCGGACCATCTCTTCGATTTCCCCGATGGTCAGTTCATGGGGAGGCCCTCCCATGACCCCGATCATCCTGCTGGGCACCCGGATTGAAGAGGGTGCCACCTGGACAAAGGCTCCCTCCCTATGCTCATACCCGGCATGATGGAGCTGCACGGCTATTTTGGCCCCATGTTGATGAACGGCCTTCACCAGCTTCTGCCACCCGGTAAGATCCCCGTTGTCTCCCAGGGTTAGCTGACGGGGGCCTTGGCACTTTACACCGGGAGCAACGCCTTCGGTGATGATCAGTCCGGTTCCACCCCGGGCTCGTGCCTCATAGTAGTCCAGGAGGCGAGAACCGATTTTTCTTTCTTCCGAATAACCGGTCCCCATGGGTGGAAGGACGATGCGGTTTTTTATCTCCAGTGTTCCTATTCGAACCGGCTCAAAAACTTTCTTGTAATTCACTTGGGACATAGTCACCTCCATAAAAGAGTTTTTGATTTCTTGTTAAGTTTTTCCCGAGCTTTTTTACTTTCCGGTAAACTTGGGCGGACGGCGTTCCAGAAAGGAATCCTTCTGTTCCTTCATATCGTGTGGCGCCCGGCGGGAAATAATCAGGTGGTAATATTCATTTCTCAGTTGCGTGTCAAAGGCCAATTCCAGGCTCTGCTGAAGGACCCGCCTGGCCGCCTGCGTGGCCATGGGTGGCAGGGAAACGATTTGATCGGCCACCTTCAGCGCCTCATCCATAAGATTTTCGGACGGGACCAGACGGTCGAGCAGACCGATACGAAAGGCTTCTTCGGCTTCCACATAACGGCTGGTATAGATTAAATCACAGGCCCGGCTGTAACCCACAATACGTGGCAGATAATAAGACATGCCGGTGTCCGGGCTAAGGCTTCTCTCCGGAAAGACCACTTTGAACCGGGACTTTTCCGAACCGATTCGCATATCGCAGGCCAGGGCCACCGACATCCCCGCCCCGGCGGCGACCCCGTTGACAGCGGCGATAATCGGTTTATCCAGGGTCTTGTAGATGGCCGTCGACAACCTTCCCACCCAGCCGTAGGCGTCAAGCCGCACTGGTCTGGGCGGAACTTCATCCTCTTCCGAACGTGAACTTCGTACATCCGCACCGGAGGAGAAGCCCCGCCCGGCACCGGTCATGATCACTGCCCAGACGCTGTCGTCATCCCGCAATTCCTGGCAGGCCTCGATGATGGCGTCCTGAATCTCGGTATTCAAAGCATTCAAAGTGGCAGGCCGGTTGAGGGTCAGAATCGCCACCTTGTCTTTCCGCTCGATCAATAACACTTTTTCTGACATATTTCGCTCCTTAGAAAAATTTGGCAATAGGCAATAGACGATAGGCGAAAGGCTATGGGAAACCTCAAATCAACGTTTTGGCCTATTGCCCATAGCCCATAGCCTCTTGCCTCTAAGAGAAGGTATTTTTTATTACGTAGCTCCCCAAATCCCAATGGGCATGAAGGTTAATCCATGTTAAACCATAGATATAGAGGCAAGGGAAAAAGGTGTCAAGGATAAACCTAACCCGGACAAGCCGGAATTTGAAATTGTAAAGTGGAAATTGCAAAGTGCAAATTTATGGAAAACGGCTGTTCAAAAATAATATATTTTCTTTTCCTGTTTTTCTTGGAACTGAATTCTTGTATAATCTTCTCCAAAGAAAAGGAGGAAATTATGCTGACCGACGACCAACTCAATCAATATGCCGAGGTGCTCTTCTGGGGATTAAGGACGGCCCGGAAGGAACCCTTTAAAAAGAAGGACATTATACTGATCCAGTATGAACCTCCGGCTTTGAAACTGGCCGAAATAGTATTTACCAAGGCCATCGAACGGGGAATGAACCCGGTTCAGCGGATGGGCTTAACCTATGGAATGGAACATGATTTCTTGAAAAAGTCAAAAATGGACCAGCTCCTTTTTATCCCCCCCGGAGAAAAAGAATTACTCAGGCATATTAACGGAAGGATTTTCCTGAGGGCCCCGGAATCCCTGACCCACCTGAAGGATGTCGACCCTCTCCGGATAGGAAAGGTCCTGGTTTCCCGAAAGCCCTTGCGGGAGATCATGGATAAACGGGAAGAGAAAGGTTTTTATAGCTGGACGCTTTGCTCCTACCCGACCCCGGAATTGGCCCGACAAGCCAAAACAACTCTTAATAAATATACTGACCAGATTATATCGGCCTGTTTTCTTGACCATGACAACCCGGTGAAGGAGTGGGAGAACATCCATAAGAATGCCGGCGCCATAAAAAAATGGCTTAACAGTCTCCGGGTGACTTATTTCCACATAGAATCTCCGAATGTGGATTTGAAGATTACCCCGGGAGAAAGAAGGCAATGGAAAGGCGTCTCCGGCCATAATATCCCCAGCTTCGAGATATTTTTTTCGCCCGACTTTCGAGGAACGGAAGGGGTCTATTATTCCAACTTGCCTTCTTTCCGCAGTGGAAATTATGTGGAAAAAGTACGCCTGCATTTTGAAAAGGGTTCGGTAACCAAGGTGGAGGCCGCCCAGGGGAAGGCTTTTATCGAAAAACAGATTGCCATGGACAAAGGGGCTTCCCGGGTGGGCGAGTTTTCCCTGACGGATAAACGTTTTTACCGGATCAATCGCTTTATGGCCGATACCCTTTTTGACGAGAATTACGGCGGGGACCAAGGGAACTGCCATGTCGCCCTCGGGGCCTCTTATTCCGACACCTTTAATGGAAATCCGGCCCGGTTGACCAGGGCCTTGAAACAGAGTATGGGCTTTAATGATTCCGCCCTGCACTGGGACCTGGTCAACACGGAAAAAAAGACCGTAACCGCCCACTTGAAAACGGGAAAGAAACGGGTGATCTACGAACAGGGGATGTTTAAGTATTAACTGCCTCTATTCGAAATTTTGGAATTGAGGAGCCAGGAGCCAGAAGGAGGATAGCTTGGCAAAAGGTTTTTGTATTTATTCTGAATTCTGGCTCCTGAATTCTGGATTCCATTCATCGCCGAAGATAAGAACAGCGGTATTACCTCTGAGGGACCGTTTCACTGATTCAAGTCGGCGGTTATCCGGGCTGATATTCCCTTACCCGGCTGTACTTCACCATCCCCCAAAGGGCCTTGGCGCAGTCCACGGGATCTTCGAAAGTTAGAAGATGATAACGTTTGAAGATTTCGTCAATCGGCCCGCTTATTCTTCCCTCATTCCCGGCGATGACGATCGGTTTTTTATATCTCTTTGGGATGGTGGCGATGGCTTCCGCCTGCTTCAGGGTCTCCATCATTTCCGATGGGGCCGTATACCGGTCAAAATTGTCGCGAGGGGGCATAACGATCAGGCCGTCGATATTATCCTGTTTGGCGACAATTTCTATCATCCGGATATAGGCCTCCTCATTTTTCCGGCCGATACAATCAATGGGATTGACCGGGGGAGGAGAAAAGGGCAGCATCTGCTCCCGCAGTTCCTCTTGGGCCTGAGCGGTCATCTCCGGAACGCTTAGACCTAATCGGGTACAGGCTTCGGTGGCCGTGACGCAAAAGCCGCCGCCGCCGTGCAGGATGGCCACGCCATTTCCCCTGGGAAGCGGTTGATAACAAAGGTTGTTGGCCATATAAAACATTTCCATGAAATCAAACCAGCGAATGGCCCCGGCCTGGCGGCAGACGGCATCAAAAAGCTCATCATTCCCGGCCAGGGCCGCCGTATGGGAACGGGCCGCGCGGGCGGCCGCTTCCGAAGAGCCGGCTTTGTAGATGAGCAGGGGTTTTTTCGCCGTTACGGATTTCGCCACTTTCAAAAACCGGTTGCCGTCTCCGATATCTTCCACATAGGAAATAATAACCTGAGTCGTGGGATCATCCCCCAGATATTCCAGGAGATCCACATAGGAAATGGAAGCCTGATTTCCGAAGCTGATGGCTTTACTGACCCCGAATCCATATTTTCGGGAGGCCTCATACAGGAAATGAGTGAGGGTACCACTTTGGGATATAAAGGAAATCGGTCCCCGATGGGGACGTCGGGTCAAGTTGGGAAAGGTATTCAGGTTCCCTTCGGTGCTCCAGATCCCCAGGCAGTTAGGCCCCAGAAAATAAAAACCGGCTTTTTTCGATTCTTCGGCAATTTTATTTTGGAGCTTGGCGCCTTCCGAACTGATCTCGGCAAACCCGGCGGTAATGACGATCCCCCCCTTTACCTTTTTGGCAATACATTCCTCAATAACCTGGCTGATTGATGCGGCATTGACGGCGATGACCGCCAGATCAATCTCACCCGGTACCTTCCTGAGGCTTGGATAAGCGGGAATCCCTTGAATTATTTTTTCCTTGGGATTGATCGGATAGATGGCCTGGCGATATCTTCCGGCGATCAGGGTGTTCAAGATCCCGAAACCCCAGGATTGGATATTATTACTCGCTCCCACAACGGCCACAGACCTTGGCCTAAAAATAGCATTTAAAGATTGCTTCATCCGAACATCCATCAATTAGGTACCTCGCTTAAAAAATTCATGATGACGGCGGTCACTTCCTCCGGTCTTTCCCTGGGGATGAGGTGTCCGGCCTCTTCAACCAGGGCATGGGAACCCCGGGGCATCAAGGAGGCGGCCTTTCCCCGTTTGGTATAGAGACGGTTCTCACTGGCAGGTAATAGAATCAGGGGTTTTCCCGGTCCGGGATAAAGGAGATATTTTATGTCGGCCTCCCCAAGGTGTTGGGTCAGCCGACGGGGAAGGTTTTTGGTGGAATTTAAAACATCCATAAAATAGCGTTTAATTCAATCGATCGGGAGGAACTCGACTATTGGTCCAAAGAGCCGTTCGATTTTTAACCTCCTTTTCACTTTTCGATCCTAACCCGCCGGGGTTGTGGTGTAAAGCTTTTTCTGGGCAGCGAATACCGCCATCATGGCAGGAATCCAGTCTTTTTTCAGTTCATCATTTTTTCTTGACAATAAAAATTAATTAATATAAAACTGACTGGCATGTCAGTCAGAAAAGGAAAACCGCCTTCCCTGTCCACCAAAGAACAATTGATCAACGCCGCTATAAAGATATTTCAGCAAAAAGGATTTCAGAAGACCCGGATATCGGACATCGTCAGCGAAGCAGGCCTGGCCCAGGGGACTTTTTATTTATACTTTGAATCCAAGGAAAAAATTTTTCGCCAAATAACTCTGGATCAATCCAGCCGCTTCGCCAAGGTTTTTAAAGAAACCGAGGTGGTGTTCGGGGGAAAAGACCTTACCGATATAAGGCAAAATATAACCCGTTTTCTAAACAAACTACTTGAGGTCTACAAGCAGAATATCAAAATATCTGAACTGCTTTTCCGGGAAACCAGAGGGCACGGAGGACTTTTTAAGGAAGATCAGGAAACCTTTTATAAAAGCTTTATCAAACTGCTTCAGGAACATATGAAAAGAGACCTCCCCGCCGGTAAATTTATTTTTGAAGATTCAGAAACCATCGCCATCTTTTTATTGGGTGTCTTTTTAAACAGCACCTCTTACTTTTTGCTGATGAAAAAACAATTTAACACTGATAAACTAGTTCAAAAAATGACTGACTTTATATTAAACGGCATGCAGCTTAACAACATTCCATTTCTCCCAAGTCAAACCAGCACATAAAAATTAGGTTTCTACCCAGTATTTTGAGTAAAACCTTTTAAAAAGGACTGTCCCTAAAGAACCCATTTTCTCTTCGAAAATATCGAAGAACTTCCAGCAGGATTTTAGGGAGAGCCTGACGTAGCCATTTTCAAAAGAACCTTTTTGGTCTATTTCTCTTTAACCGGGTCACTGAGCCGCTTGGCATTATCCTGGGAAAAGGAATAAAAGATGGGTCTTAAAGCATCGGCTACTTCTCTAATCCGCCAGATGACCCGGGCCAGATCCTTCCGGGCTTCAATGGCCGGTCTTTGCCGGATCATAGTCCCGGCAACCTCTTTCTCGAAGATTCATTCCATCGGCCATTTCAAGAAAACCCCCATCAGACCCTTTCCGACCAGACTCAGGGGACTGATCCACTACTACTTTTTGAATTATAAATCAAACCCTCAAATAAAGTATTTTTTATAAGGGAATGGGGTTTCTTTATTGAAGTGGAGGACAAGAGAATCTTTTTTTTGACTCCAGGGGCGGTTATCCTTTCGGTTTGATGGGGGCGGATCAGCTCCCATTTGGCGGAAGAGGCGCTTTTTTTATCCTTTTTCTAAACAGTTAAAAAATCATCAGCCTTAGTGGAAATGGGTTTCAATTTTCAAGGAAAAATTTTTACCATCTAATGACTGACAAATCAGTCATTCCACTTTTCTAAAAACCTTAGAAGAAGGAGGAAAAGTATGTCTCGGAGAGATGCATGGAAAGAAGTCAGGGAAAGTATCCAGATGAGTTCCGGGCAAACTGGCAAAAACATCGAGGAACGGGAAAAAATGCCTGAAAAGGCCTGCGGGGTGTGTCAAAACTTTTTCGAAAACGCCTATAATTCGGATGGACGCGGTTCATGCCGGATTTTAAAAATGGGGTCGAATATTAAATCCAGCCCACCGGTTTTAGTCACCAGCGGAGAAGTGGGTTTAATTACCTACATTAATACCGACGCTACCCATTGCCCGCACTTTTTAAAGATGGAGATGATTGACCACGATTTGGGAGAAATTTCAGATCCACGCTATCGCCGGGTCCACCGTATCATGGAAAAAAGTAAATAATGTCCCTCCTCATTCCGGCCCTTCCCCGTTGAGGAGGCGGTGAGGAAGAGGGCCTTATTTGGTTTTGGCTAAAGGGTGAGATAGATCTTCAAAGTAAGCCTAAGAATCTTTCAAGAAAGGGGGGATAGGTATGCCGACCTGTGTTGAGTGTCAATCTTTTTTTCCCATCGAAGAGGAGCCCGGCCGGGGTGATTGTGTCAGAAAAGGCGTAGACGCCAGACAGACTTATTATTCCGCCAGAGTTGTTTCCCAGGATAAAGACGCGGCCCGATGTGATTCTTTTCAAAAAAAGGTAATACCCAAGGAAGCTTTACATTAGTAAGGCAAAAAAATTTGAAAAAATAAAGGGGGCAATTATGGCTGAGTCAGCTTTAAGTGAGAAAATACAAGAATTTGAGGACAAGCAGCAGTGGTGGTGGGCTGCGGAAGCAAAAAGGTCCAAGCGACTTGATTATTTAAGAAAGGCGGTTTGGAGAAAAGGATCCACGGGCGGCGCCCCGATCTCACCGATCAAACTTGATCTTGAACCCGCCTCACGAAGAATCGAATTCTACAAGCAATTCAAAAACGAACCGCTTCCCATAAGAGTGGCGAAAATGCATTCGGCCATGTGGGATTCGGATCAGATTTACATCGTTGATCAATCCCAGATAGTCGGTTCAAAAACACCGAGTCCGTCCACCGAAGGCTGGGAGGGGGCCGGTGGGATGGGGAATGCCGCCGTTTACAACTACCCGGAAATCCTTCCGGAACCCCTGGAGGAATCCTTAAAAGTGGTACATGACGTGGGCCAGTTCTGGGATCAGGAAGGCGATGCCATGACCAGACTCGTCAGCGGGGGTGACCCGGAGGATATGGCCAAGTTTCATTCCGGGGCCATCGCCTGGGGAAGCCTGATCGGAGGCTATTCGGGAAAAAACTATGAATATTTTATGACCGGAAAACGGGCCTTTGAAGATATCATCCGAGAAATTGATGAAAAAATTGCTGACGCCGAAGAACAAACGCAGGGCGTTTCCGGTCCGGATATTCTCCCCCTCTATAATAAACTAATCAATTGGGAAGCGATGAAACTCTCCCTTGAAGCCGGAATCAAGTGGGCCAGAAGATATGCCCGGCTGGCCAGGATCATTGCCGAAAATTTTGAGACCGACCCCAAACGCAAGGAGGAACTCTTACGCGTGGCTGAAACCTGTGAGCGGGTGCCGGCTAAACCTCCGCGAAACCTTCAGGAATCCTTGCAGTATGATCATTTCATTCAGGTTCTGGCCAGAAAAGAACAGGTGGAAGGGGCCTGGCCGGCCCGTCCGGATTACTATCATGGCCCGTATTACGACCAGGATGTGAATATCGAGAAAAACATCACCAAGGAAGAGGCCCTTGATCTGATCGGGGAATTCTTGATCCGGGCCTATGATATGCCGGTGGTGCTGGCCATGGGTAAATGGGTCAGGGAAGGACTACAGGGCATAGCCGGTACCTGGGTTTGGACTTTAGGCGGCGTAAAACCGGATGGCTCGGATGCCTGCAACGAGATGACCATCGCCTTAATGCAGGCCGCCAGACTGGTCCGGACGCCTAACCCGACCTTTGCCTTCCGCTGGCATCCCAAAGTCAAAGAGGAAGTCATGAGGGAAATCTTTGAGTGCATCCGCCATGGGCTTGGCTACCCGGCCATGAGAAACGATCCGATCCTGATCGCCAATTCTATGCACTGGCACCGGCATCCGATTGAAGAGGCCAGAACCTGGGTGCATCAGGCCTGTATGTCCCCCTGCCCGACGACCAAACACGGCACTCAACCCATGCGCATGGCCTCCGCTACCGCCAACTGCGCCAAGATTATGGAATATGCCCTGTGGAACGGCTACGATCACGTGGTCAACATGCAAATGGGGCCGATGACCGGTGACGCCCGTGAGTTTACTGATTTTGAGCAACTTTTTCAGGCCTGGGTCAAACAGATGGAGTGGTTATTCAGTCTGTTGACGCGGACGGTTAACTATGCCAGGTATGTTCAAAGCGATGTGGCGCCAAGGCCCTTCTTGTCCGGTATTTCCCAGAGGGCCGTGGACAGCGGACTCGATGTCATGAGACCGGACGGTGAACGCGGCAATGCCTGGATCACCGCCTTCACCTGGGGCGAGAATCCGGACAGCCTGACGGCCATCAAGAAGCTGGTCGTTGACGATAAAAAATACACCATGGCCCAGTTGATGGAGGCGATGGAAGCCAACTGGGACGGTTATGAAGAGATGCGTTTGGATTTTGTAAACGCACCGAAATGGGGTAATGACGATGATTACGCCGACAACATGATGCTGCGCTGTCTGAGAGAATGTGCCCGGTTTTCCAGGGAGCTGAAGGATCCCAGCGGCAACAGCTGGCCGATTTTGCCGGAAAACGTCAGCGGCAATATCCATTATTCGAGTATTGTGCGGTCCCTTCCCAACGGCCGAAGGCAAGGAGATGCCCTTTATGACGGCGGCATATCCCCCGGCCCGGGTCTGGATAAAAAAGGTCCCACGGCGGTATTGAAGTCTTGTGGGAAAATCGATCATGTCACCGATGGACGGGCCTTTTTACTCAACCAAAGGCTTTCACCCACCCAGCTTCAGGGTGAAAAAGGTTACCAATTATGGCGCGCTTATATGAAGACCTGGGCTGATCTCGGCATCGATCATGTTCAGTTCAATATGGTTTCGGACGAGACCTTGCGGGCGGCTCAAAAAGATCCGGAAAAATATTCAGAAGTCATCGTCCGGGTTGCCGGATACAGCGCTCACTTTGTTGATATAAGCCGAAAAACTCAGGATAATATCATTCAGAGAACCATACAGGGTATCGGGTAAAACCGTCTAAAGCAATTTGGAGTTTATTCTGTTACTTGTTACTTGTTGCTCGTTGCTCGTTTCTGGTTATAACGAGTAACCAGCAACGAGTAACCCGTAACAGGCAACCCGTACCCTGATCCATGTAAGAAATAAATTCTAAGAGTATTTTGTAAAGAAGAAACCAAACCATTCTTGAAGGAGGAACCATGAAGTGCACAGAATGTGGCCATGAAGCCACTCCTGATAAATTCCGTTATTTATACAATGCCCGGATTGATGCCTCGGTCAGTATGAGGCAATGCCCCAATTGCATGGAAGTGCTGGCCGTTGACGAACTGAAACGGGAAGTCCTTAAAAAGGTGGCGCTGGGTGAAGCGCCCTGGGGTAAATCGGCCGGCATCGAAGGCCTCGCCGAAGATGCGGTCAGAACGGCCTGAAAAAAGAACCAAGGCCTTATCAGGAAAAATAAAACTTTTACATCCCCCCTCTCCTCCCCTTTAAAGGGGGACAGGGGGGGATTTGACGTTCGGAGGATTTAACCCAATTTGGTGCTCTCCTACCTAATCCAAATAATTACTGCAGATGGTTGTTTTGTCCTTTTCAATACCTTTTTGAACAAATTTTGGGCAACATAATAATTTTGAAAGCCGTGCCCTTTTTTATCAACGAGGACCCTATCGGAGGGAAAGAATGACACCCAATAAAAAGTTGGAAGAAATCCGCAGAAAAGAAAAAAACTGGAAAGAAAACACCGTAAAAACGGCTTTAAAAAGATTTCCCCTCTTGTCTGAATCACCTAGCCGATTTTACACCCCTTTAGATAAAAATGAAGATTTCAATTTCCTGGAAAAAGTGGGTTTTCCCGGTCAATATCCTTTTACCGCCGGTGCTTATCCCTTTGAGCCGGCGGCGGGATTGTCCCGATTGGCCGCCAAGGTTCCCGCCGGTTCGGCTTATACCCGGGCCGCCATGTACTCCGGGTACGGGGCGCCTGAAGACACCCGGGACTATTATAAAAATCTGATCGACCGCGGCGGCCGGCAAGGCCCCAACCTGGCTATGGATCTGCCTACCCAGTGCGGCTATGACTCGGATAATCCCCTGGTTGCCGGTGAAGTCGGCAAAGTCGGGGTGTCCATTGATACCCTGCGGGATCTGGAAGTCATTTATGAACCCTACCAGGGCCATCTTAACCTGGACCAAATTGCCTCCAACTTCACTATTAACGCACCGGCTATATACCTGATAGCCTTGTACGCGGCTCTGGCTGAAAAAAGAGGTATTCCTCTCGACCGATTACGGGCCACTCCGCAAAATGATATTTTAAAGGAATACGTAGCCCGGGGAACGTACATATTTCCTCCGACGCCGGCTATGCGGCTATTCAGAGATACCCTGGTCTTCATAAACCAGCAGATGCCTAAGGTCAATATCACCAGCATCGGAGGTTATCATATACGGGAAGCCGGTGCGAACCGGACCCAAGATCTGGCCTACAGCATGGCCATTGCCATCGCTTACCTGCAGGAAGGCATACAATCAGGATTGGATATTGACGGTTTTGCTCCCCAATTTACCTTCAATGCCTTTGGCGGCAGCATGGAGTTTTTACAGGAGATCGCCTTTCAAAGAGCGGCCAGGCGAATGTATGCCCATATTCTTAAAGAAAGGTTCGGCGCTAAAAATCCTAAAAGTATGATTATCCGCCAGCCGATAACCGCGCATATCGGTCCCTCGGACACCACGATACAAAGGCCGTTGAATAATCTTACCCGAGCGGTGTTGGGCGCTGTGGCCGGCGCTTTATCCGGCGGGACAGGCGCACCCTTTCCGCCCTATGATGAACCCCTTGGTCTGGGATGGAGCCTGGAAGCCCAGCAATTGATGCATGATGCCGGCCGCATCCTGACCTGCGAAGCCAGGCTGCTTGATGTGGCCGATCCTTTTGCCGGATCTTACTGCATGGAGTTTCTGACCGATAGAATAGAAGAAGAAGCGTGGGAAGAACTCAAAAAAATCGAAGAAATGGGCGGGGCGGTGGCGGCCATTGAAAACGGTTACATGCAACGACAGGTGGCCAAAAGCGCTTATGAACATCAAAAGAAAATAAACGACGGAGATCTCTTGATTGTCGGTGTCAATTGTTTTACCGGTGAAAATGAACTGGAAGTTCAAACCACCCGTCTCGTGCCCCATCCCTATGATCCCGAAAAACGTTTACGGGCCGAAGAACGCCAGATCGGTTCTCTAAAGGAAGTAAAGAGGACCAGGAGCAAGGTCGAGGTTACCAGGCTGTTACAAGAACTGGAGCAAAAGGCCAAAACAAAGGAAGAGAATCTTGTTCCGCATTTAATGGAATGCGCCAAGACTTATATCAGCCTGCAGGAAGTCTGTGATGTCTTTAGAGATGTTTTTGGGGAATATGATCCTCCCTCGATTTTGTAATACTGGACCGTCATGACCGTGGGGCTTTGGTTATTTTCTATTCTATCCAGAGATATTTGAAATTTTGGGGATAGGGTATCTTGTTTCAACCAAAACATCCTATCCCGCGCTGAAAGGTTAGAGATAAATTCGCGATGAGAGTTTGTAAGCGCCTAAGGAGAAGGTAATGATGGACCCTTTTTTAGAGAGAAGATTGTCGGAACTGAAAACGTCCCGCGAAAAAGCCAAATTAGGCGGCGGCCGGGAACCCAAGAAAAACTGGCGGAAAAAATCGAAGAATACCGTAATACCACCGCCAACCCGATCATAGACGCTTCGTTTAATGTGAATGTGCACGATGTCGTTGAACCGGTTGAAACCAGATCTTATCTGATCCGGGCCTTTGAAATGCTGGAAGGCAAGAAGAAAGAAACTCCTCGAAAACGGCACGGCAATATCCCCCTGTAACGAATCCCAACCTGGCACCAACCGGAAGGAGGAAAGGAATAATGGGTAATGTTTGGAATATCGGCTATATTGTCAAAGATAAGGCGAGCACAATGCCGAATAATAACGCCTTCATTTTCGAGGATGTGCCTGTAACTTATAAAGAGCTGAACGAGCAGGTCAATCGTATCGCCCATTATTTTCAAAGCCTGGGAATGAAAAAAGGCGACCGAGTGGCCCTCTACCTCATGAATTGTCCCGAATATATTTACACTTTTTTTGCCGGGGCCAAAATCGGTCTGATTATCGTTCCGCTGAATTTTCGTCTGGTGGGTGCAGAACTCTCCTACCAGTTGAATAACAGCGGTGCCCGCCTGCTGCTTTTCCACGCCAGGTTTACCGAGACGGTCAGGCAAATCAAGGACCAGATACCGGTGAATAAAGATAAGTATATCTATCTCCCCGGTCGTGACCCCGAGGCCCCGGCTTGCCCGGCCTGGGCCAACCCATTTCACGAGCAGGTTAAAGAATACCCCTGCACCGAACCGGTCCTCATGGAACACGTTTACCTGGATGACCCTCTGGGCATCATTTACACCTCCGGTGTTACCGGTGCGCCCAAGGGAGCGGTGGTCAGTCATAATCAGACTTTTTACAAAATCATGAGCCTGAGTCCAACCGGGACTCCTAATTTGATTTTCCTGACCCAGCTGCCTCTATTCCATTCCGGGGGATTGTTCATTAGTCTAACCTCCTGCATCGGCCTGGGCCGGACCATGGTGTTCCGCCAGAATTTCGACCCGGTGCAATTCTGTCTGGATATTGAAAAATACAAAGTGAATATCGTCTTCGCCCTGACCACCATGTGGCGGTTTATTCTGGATTCAGGCAAATTGGACGAAGTCGATCACAGCAGTCTGATCATGGCCATTGGAGGCGGTGAAAGGACACCCATGGCCTTGCTGGATAAGCTGAAGGAAAAAGGAATTATTATGAGCGTCGGTTTTGGGCAGACCGAAAACTCGGCCATGATGGCCCTGCCTGCGGCGGACGTGGACCGTAAACCCGGGTCCGTCGGCAAACCCCGGGAATGGACTGATATCTGGATCGAAGACGAGCAGGGCAACAAACTGCCCCCTGGCCAAATCGGAGAAATCGTGGCCATCGGCCCCAAAGTAATGAGCGGCTACTGGAACAATCCTGAAGCAACCGCCAAGGCCATTGTCAACGGAGTACTTCACACCGGGGATCTCGGTTATATGGACGAAGAAGGGTACTTCTGGGTAGTGGACCGGGCCAAGGATATGTACCGGAGTGGGGGCGAAAACGTTTATCCGGCTGAAATCGAAAAAGTTCTTTACGAACACCCGAAGGTGCAAAACGTGGCCATTATCGGCGTGGCGGACGATAAATGGGGGGAAACCGGAAAGGCTTTTATAGAAATCGCGGATAATCAGAGCATCACCCTGGAAGAAGTGCATGAATTTCTTAAGGGCAAAGTCAGCCGGTTTAAATTTCCTTCCAGTGTCGAGGTAATCGCTGAACTGCCGATGACGGCTACCGGGAAAATCAAGAAGTCGGAATTGAAGGAAAAATACGGAGTTCGACTGGACCGATAAGGAGAAACCATTGCAAAATCGAATTACTGAGATACTGGGAACCAGATATCCTCTGATTCTCGGACCGATGCGCCTCATTACCCTGGGAGAAATGGCCGCGGCGGTCTCCAACAGCGGGGGGTTCGGTCAGATCGGCGCCTCCGGGGCTTCGGCCGAGCTGTTGATAACGGAAATACGAAAAGCCAAAGATCTGACCAGCCGTCCTTTCGGAGTAAATATACCCATTTACAGACCTAACGCCTTTGAAGCCCTGGAAATCGCCATTGAAGCAGGTATCAGGACTATCACCACCAGCGCCGGAGATCCAGGCCGGATGATCCGACGGATCAAAGAAGCCGGAATGAAAGTTCTACACAAAGTCTCGACGGTTAAAATGGCCCTAAAGGCGCAGGAAGCCGGGGTGGATGGGGTGATCGCCACCGGGTTCGAAGCTGGAGGGCATGTCGGCCGGGAAAGTATCACTACCTTTTGTCTGGTCCCTTTATTAGTCGAAGCCCTGGAAATACCTGTGGTTGCGGCTGGAGGGATTGGAGACGGCCGAGGACTTCTGGCTGCCTTTGCCCTGGGAGCGGAAGGCGTCGAAATGGGAACACGTTTCGTGGCCACCCGCGAGTGCTCAAGCCCCGACTGGTATAAAGAGTCCATACTCCACGCCCGGGACAGTTCGACCATGATCCTGTGAGAGGGCATGCCGATCCGGGTGCTTAAGAATGAAAAAGCTGAGAGGGTTGCCCACCCCGATAAGGTCCGGGAAAACAACGACCGGGCGGGCGGTGAGGAGTCTTACGTGGCCGGCGACGCCGATGAAGCCATCATGCCGGCCGGGCAGGTCGCCAGCCTGATAAAGGAACTGAAAGGAATTTCCGATGTCTTCCCCGATATGATCAGGGAAGCCGAAACAATTGTCACCGGACTGAACCGTTTTTTCAAGGGGGATACCTTATGAAGTGGGAGCATGTTCTTCTTGACAAAAAAGATCATATGGCCTTCATCACCCTCAACCGGCCGGAAAAACTTAACGCCTTCGGAGGGAGGATGAGGCAGGAGATTTCTGAAGTCGTGCAGGATGTTTGTGCCGATGACGACATCCGGGTCATCGTCATCACCGGGGCCGGCAAGGCTTTTTGTGTCGGCGGTGACGTTACCGAATTTGTTTCCGGTGAAACCAAGGCGCTTACTGAAACTTCACCAAGTGAAAGGCCGGCCATGTCGCAGATCGTTTTGGCCTTGAACCGGGTGGAAAAGCCGGTTATTGCGGCGGTAAACGGTGTAGCGGCCGGCGGCGGCGTAAACCTGGCCTTGTCCTGCGATATAAGGATTGCCAGTGAAAAAGCAAGGTTCGCTCAGGTCTTTACCCGAAGGGGAGTTCATCCGGACTGGGGCGGAATTTATTTTTTACCCCGGCTGGTCGGTTATGCCAAAGCAGCGGAACTGATCTTTTCCGGAGAAGTCATTGACGCCCAGGAGGCCTATAAACTCGGGATGGTCAATCAGGTAGTGCCCCATGATCAACTCATGGAAGCGACCGGGAAAATGGCCGAGCGAATAGATAAAAATGCTCCCATTCCCATTGCCTTTGCCAAAAGGGGGCTTCAGAATTTTTATAAATGGGATCTGGCGCAGGCTTTGGATTATGAATCCTATGTCCTTAGCGTGACCATGAAAACCGAAGACATTAAAGAAGGCTTCACGGCCTTTCTTCAAAAAAGGGAGCCGAACTTTAAAGGACGGTAGACGAATTCGTTTTCATTATATATAAGCCAAGGAGAAAAAAATGGATAGCAAGCCCATGGGCATGACCGGCAGACTGGCTGATTTTATCGTCAACACCAGGTCCTCTGATATTCCGTCAGAAATCTTTGAGCATGCCAAGGTTGCTTTTTTGGATTGGATCGGGGTAACCCTGGCCGGAAAAGACGATCCCCTGGTCCTTAAATTAATTGAATTGGAAGAAACGATGGGCGGCCGGAACCAGGCGACGATTATCGGGCATGGCCAAAAAAAGACTGTTGCTCAGGCCGCACTGATCAACGGTTCGGCCTCTCATGCGCTCGATTATGATGACAGCCTGATCCCTTTCCTGGGGCACCCTTCGGTCACGCTTTTCCCGGCCCTCCTGGCCCTCTGTGAGTGGAAGCAAAAGAGTGGTCGGGATTTTTTAACAGCCTATCTTATCGGTTTAAAAACCGGTGTGACCATTGGTTCCTGCGCCGGTCTGGACCATTATCTGTCGGGCTATCATGGTACATCCACTATAGGTACGATGGCTTCGGCCGCTGCCTGTGCCCGGCTCATGGGCTTAGACCTCCAGAAAACCGTTTATGCCCTGGGAATTGCCGGCACTCAAGCCGGGGGATTGAAACTGGTTTTTGGAACTATGTGCAAGCCCTTTCATGCCGGCCGGGCTTCTCAGATCGGCCTGATTTCCTCTTTGCTGGCCCAAAATGATTTTACTTCGACCGATAATATCCTGGAAGGTCCGAGCGGTTTTTTTCAGACCCTGAAAGGCGCGGTAAATGAAGAGGTAGTAAAAACCCTTGGGCAGACCTGGGTGATTGAAAATCTGGCCCAGAAGTATCATGCCTCCTGCCATGCCACCCATTCGCCCATCGAAGCTTCCCTGGCCATTGTTCAGCGGGAAAAATTACCGCTTGAACAAATCCGAGCCATAAACGTTTTTGTCTCTCAGACCGCCTTAAGCGCTGCCTTCAAAAACGAAGCGGTCACCGGTCTGGAAGGGAAATTCAGTATTCCCTACTGTGTGGCCAATGCTTTGCTAAGAGGGAATACAGGTCTTCAGGCCTTTACCGATGAAAAAGTCAATGATGAGCCTATTAAAAATTTCCTGGCTAAAATACATACCCACCAGGACCCAGGTATAACCGCCCTGGATGCCAGGGTGGAGGTAGAAACCCGGGATGGCAAAACCTTTTCGGCTTATTCAGATATTTTTAAAGAAATCCCGGAGCTGGCCATAAAAAAAGAGAAAATAAAAGCCAAATTTTCAGATCTGAGCGCCCCTTTTTTAGGGCCTCGAAAGACAGAAGATCTGTTTAAGCGGGTATCGGATCTTGAAAACGTTTCGGACATGGGAAAATTGTCCAAGTTGATGTTATGAAGCTATTAAGGGTCTCAAAAATAATTTGCCAAATCACCTCCTATCAATCATATTTGCGGCCCTTAATAAAAATTTAAATCCAAGGAGATTTAATGACCCACCCAGTGCTGATTACCGATATTCAAAAATTTGCCGTCAATGACGGCCCCGGGTTCCGGACCAATGTATTTCTCAAGGGATGCGGGCTGAAATGCCGGTGGTGCCATAACCCGGAAACCATTAATCCGGCTCCTGAAATATATTGGAAAAACAGGCTGTGCCTGCAATGCGGCCAATGCTTGGAGGTTTGCCCCAATGATGCCGTCAATCCACCGATAGCACCGGAAGAAAGCCGGGATGAAAACTCCACCTATCATAAGATTATCAGAGATAAGTGCGACCGATGTATGAAGTGCGTCGAAGCCTGTCCCTATGGGGCGCTGATTATTGTCGGAAAACCCCTTTCCCTGGAGGAAATTCTTGATGAGGTCATGCAGGACAAACTTTTTTATGACAATTCCGGCGGCGGGATGACCTTAAGCGGCGGAGAGCCAACGGCCCATCCGGAATTTGCGAACATGCTCCTTTCCGGCGCGCGGGACAGAGGTCTGCATACTTGCCTAGACACCAATGGCTTTTGTGACTGGAAGGTATTAAACCTGCTTGTTGAAAATGTGGATGTCGTTCTGCTTGATCTGAAGCATTTGGAGGCCCAGGTGCATAAACAGGGCACCGGGGTAAGCAATGAAATTATTCTTAACAATCTTTCCTTATTATCGGAATCCGGCCGGGAAATTTGGCTAAGAATTCCCGTTATTCCGGGATTCAATGACTCGATGGCCTTTCATAAGGCGGCCTCGGAGTATATCGCCGGTCTTCCACGACCAGTGGCCCGTGTGGATTTAATTCCCTTCCATAATTACTGCCAGGATAAATATAAATGGCTGGGTCTGGACTGGGAACTCAAGGATATGGAACCGATTGAACCCTCATTCCTGGAGATTCCGGCTGATTGGTATAGGGAGAAAGGGTTGTTTACGACCGTCGGCGGGTCCGGTTTTGAAAAGAGACCCGAATAGGTAGACTATAGATTACAGGTAAATCGTTGCGGGTTGTTTGATGCTTGTTTCTGGGAGAAACGAGTAACCAGGAACGAGTAACGGGCAACGGAGAAGTATCACCTATAAGATTTTGAAAATAGGGTAAGGGCTTTTTCCTCATTACCCTGAAAAATGAGAGGCGAAATGGATCTAACCTGCCATCAATGCGGTTTTACGGCGGATCATGTTGAGTTTGCCTATTTGTGCAAAACCGGCTGACCGGCCTGCGGAGAAGCCGATCTCCGCAAGTGCCCCAGGTGCGGGGTAACCACTTTATTTTCACGGGCCGAAGCCCTGGAAAACGAAGATGAACAAATGAAGGAGCTCTCCAAAAGACTGGCGGCCATATCTAAAAATGACGACCCGGTCCGGTTGCAGGAGGCAAAAGTCATTATCATAAAATTGCGCAATATAAATATGCGCTGGAACATCCCCCAGTTAAGTGATTTTTTGAAAGAGCGCCAGCGGGAGCTTTTTTTCTAAGGCCTCCCGGGTTGTTGCCCCAGGCCGATTGGCAAAAATTCTGAAAGAGTAAGAGGAATTCCATGGGTAATTTTGATGCGGGATTAGCCGTACCCAAAGCGGAAGAAAATTTTTTTTTGCCGGAGAACGTCATTCAAAACTTGGAAAGGGTGACCACTTTAGCCAAGCGGCATCCGATCAACATCCTGGTAACCGGAAAGCAGGGTTGCGGAAAATCAACCCTGGTCAGGCAGTTTGCCGCCAGAAATGACCGGCCTCTGGCTGTTTTTCAAATCGGTATTCTCTCGGAACCGGGTCAGTTATTCGGAGAGCATCGCTTAAAAGAAGGCGAGACTTTTTATCAGAAATTTCTTTTCCCCCAGGCCATTCAAACACCCGGCTGTGTCATTCACCTGGAGGAGATCAACCGCCCGGAAAATCCCAAAGCGCTTAATATGCTTTTTTCTGTACTGGCCGAAGACCGAAAGGTCTGGACGGATGAACTGGGGCTGGTGAAGGTGGCGGATGAAGTCGTTTTTTTCGCCACCCTCAATGAGGGGGAAGAATTCGTGGGAACGGAAATGCTGGACGCGGCTTTACGAGACCGGTTTTATGTCACCATGCTGGATTATCTTCCGCCGGAAGTTGAAACCAATGTTTTGCATTTGAAAACGGGAATCAGCGAGTCCGATGCCCTGACCATTGTCAACATTGCCAACAAACTCAGGAACAATACCCAGGAACCTATTGTCGTCTCAACACGCCATACGCTTATGATAGCCGAAATGGTGGCGGTTGGGGCTTCAACCCGGGAGGCCTTCATCAACAGTCTTCAGTTGAGCCGGGATATCATCGAATCGGTATTGCTATCCCTGCATGCCGAGCTGGGTATAACGGGATCGGGCCGGGGTAATGCCTTTAGAAAATACTGACCCAAATTACGTGAAGTTCTCGAATCCAGAATCCGGGAGGACTCCAGAATTCTAAGCAGGTTAACAAAGATCGAATACAATAACTATCGGAGATAATTTCTTAGAAGCACTTCGTGAGAATCTATAGCGAATGACCTCAGGAATTTCTGAATTCTGGCGGAAAAACGTTTCGGCCAATGAAGCCGTCGAATTGGCCAATCTGCTCCGGGCCTTGAGAAAAGTGGCCGGCCATCTTGGGCCGAACATAGGCCTGATTGAATACGCCGGCATGTCCAATAAAGCCGTCTCTGGAATTTTACTGGACCCGGAAATGGTGATAGGGGAATATCCGGTCCCTTTCCAAAAAGTGGACCATCTGGTCGGACTGGTAACCCATGAGGCCACCCACAAGATGGAATGGAGTGACCTGGTCTGGAAACTGCTGGAGCCGGTCTTTAAAAAAATGAGCGGATTATCTTTAGTCGGTTTTCAAAAGATGATCTATACCGGCGAAGATATCTATGTGGATATGGTGGCCGACCAAAAAGTATTCGGGCTTTATGTTCAGCAAACGAGGGATAAAGCCCTAAAAGAAGCGGAGTCCGGTTTTCATCCCGGCAGGGAATCGGTTGAAGAATTGATCCATTTATGGTGGAAAGATCCCTATCAATCCCCAAGTCTTCAAAGTGTAAAACCCTTCTACCAGGAGCCGTTGTCGTCATTGATCCGGCTGAGTAAAGATCTGAAATCAGTCAGCCGGACCAAAAAAAGGGCCACCGACCGTTGTAAAAACAGGGCCGATCTATATAGCAGCACCTGGCAGGGAATTAAAGACCTCATCGCCCCTCTGAAAATAAATGACAAAAAACTCCTTTGGTACTCTTACAAGACTTCTTCAAAAGAAGATCAGCCTGCCCGCGCCCACCCAAGGGATCAATCCAAACCGCCTGCCTCCTCCGGTCTTTTTCAAGAGATTGAGCTGAACCTGGCCAAAAATTCAATTGAAATGACGCCGATCATTCGTGCTATCGTCGGGTTTGACGACGAATCGGTTGTCCCTACCTCCCGCTGGGACTTTGTGATCAGTGCCCACCCGCTTATTGATCGGCGTCTGGTATCAAGGCTCAAAGCCATTTTTCAGATCTACGCCGCTAAAAACAAGCTGGTCAGCCGCGGCCTGCAGAGCGGAAAGGTGGATCCCCGGCGGCTTTACCGGGCTCCGGTGACCGGCCGGTGTTTTTTACAAAATGACCATCTCCCCGACCTGGACTGGAATGTGACCCTTTTGATGGATGCCAGCGGTTCCATGCGTGGAAACAAATGGCGGATGGTGGAAAATACCGTGGCCAATATTCATAAGGCCCTGACCGGTTTTCACAACCGGCTGCAGGCGTTGGCTTATTTTGAAAAAGACGGAATTATGATGATTTCCCCCCTCATCAAAAACAACCGGGTTCAATCGGTTCCTCCCAGCGGGCTTACGGCTTCCGGCCAGGCCATCATCGCCGCCGCCTATCTCATGCCCAAAAAGAAAAAAAGAAATATCCTGATTCATGTAACGGACGGCGAGTCCAACCTGGGTTGCGATGTTCAACGAGCCATCGATTACTGCCGTAAAGAGCACATCGATCTGATAACACTCGGATGCGGCTATAAGGACCGTGAAGCCATGCGTCTGCAATACGGCAAATCGATTCAGTTCTTAGATCATTTCGGCCAACTGGCCGGCGTTATGGAGCGGCTTTTGAAATGGACCTTTCTGTATGGGAAAAAGCCTTATCTTCAGGAAGATCGGCTTTTTAATAAGTATCAAAAAGTTAAATAGATACCGCGTTTTCAGCTAGACGGTTTCCATCCGGAAATTCAAATTTCCGGATGGAAACACCTGGATTTCCGTTTGGAGCTCTCGCCAGAAACCCTTTTTCAGTCGGTCGATTTCATCGACCTTAACAGGAGCTCGGCTAAGCCGAGCGGGAGGGTTTCTGGCCATAAATGATAACTGGCCGATGTGTGTTCTCATCCGGAAAGGTCTTTTCCGGATGAGAACTAGACGGATAGCTTTTGACCTCATCTCGATTTTTCACCTTGAGGATGGACCGGTTCTGGAGAGGACCCGCTATCTCAAAGGAAAATCTTTCCGCTTCATAGGCCGTTAACCTGTTTACCGGCAGTCAACCTCTAAATTTGCAGTTAACCTGATTGGTAAGTAGAAGGAGGGATTAACTGATGGGATCCAAAAAAAGCCAATTCAGTGTGGTACCGGATCAGGACCGTATTTCTTGGAGGATTAAACTTTCCTTCGGCCTAGGACAGTTCGGCGAGGGCGCCAAGTCCAATGCCTTCAATTTTTTTCTGTTGTTTTACTATACCATCGTTTTAGGGCTTTCCGGCACACTGGCCGGCACCGCCCTGCTTATCGCCCTCCTGTGTGACGGTTTCTCCGACCCCTTAATGGGATCTATCTCCGATGCCAGCAATTCCCGATGGGGCCGACGGCATCCCTTTATGTATATTGCCGCCATACCCTTTGGTGTCTGTTTTTTCCTTGTCTTTTCTCCTCCTGCGGGCCTGGGACAGATCCCGCTGTTCCTGTGGCTCATGGTCCTATCCATTCTGTGCCGAGCGGTATTCATGACCATGTATACCGTGCCCCACATGGCGATGAACGCCGAATTGACGCAGAATTATGCTGAAAGAACATCCCTGGCCGCCTGGCGGATGATTTTCAGTAATATTGGAGGATTTCTCGTAGTCATCGGCGGTTTTTTTTATTTCTTCCGTTCAGGACCGAAATATTCAAACGGACAGTTGAATCCTATGGCCTATTCCCCCTTTGGCTTGTTCTTTGCCGTCGCCATGGTCATGGCCCTCTTGATTTGCGCCCTGGGGACCCACAGTGAAATTCCCAAGCTTCGCCGGAAGGAACACAATGTCCAACCGTTAGGATTTAGGAGAATGTTTTATGAGATAAAAAATTGCTTATGCGTCCGTCCCTTCCGGATAAAAATAATCGCCGGGATCGTATTTTCCGCCATGTTCGGAACCATGCTGGCCCTGGCCGTCGTGGCCCTGACTTATTTCTGGGGGCTGTCCCCCAAACAGGTGGGTATGGTGCTTATGCTCGCTATCGTTTTTATTATCATCGGCGCCGTCTTTGCCCGCCCCATTTCAACCTTAATCGGAGAAAAAAGGGATACCTATATGATCGCCTTGGCCTGGTTCGCCGTCTGGACCTGCAGCAGCATCCTCCTGCGGCTGACCGACCTCCTGCCCCCCAACGGTCATTGGATTATTTTTCCTTTGGTAGCGGGAACCAATGCCATTGCCTATGCGGCGACCGGAGTAACCTCAGCGCTGACCCCCTCCATGATAGCCGATTGTACCGATGAACATGAACGAATTTACAGCGTTCGTCAGGAGGGAATCTACTACGGCGCCCTTTCCTTATTGACCAAAGCTTCCTCCGGATTTGGGGCCTTTATGGCCGGGATCATTACCGATATTACCGGAATAAGCAAATTTGCTAAGCAGTCCATACCCGACCCCAGCGCCTTACTCGGTTTCGGATTGATCTGGGGGCCTTTGCCTTTGGTCATGGGGGCCATTGCCATTTTAATTATCTGGAGATACGATATCGATCAGGCCCGACATAATGAAATTCTTGTCGAACTCAAGTCTCGAAATTCGTCCCTGCTTCAACCGCAACCATCAAAATAAGGAAATCCCCCCGATGATCGATACCGGAAACCAATTAAAAGTCCCCAGGCCGGACCCCAATTTCTTCATTCTCAGGGAGGACCTGGAGAACCTGCAGCGATTCAATCAGATGTCGGAAAAGCATCCGGTCAATATTCTGACTACCGGGAATCAGGGATGCGGCAAGTCCTCCCTGGTCCGGCAATTTGCCTATATCCACCAGAGGCCCATGGCCACCTTTCAGGTGGGGCTTCTGCTTGAGGCCGGTCAACTTTTCGGGCAACAGCGGCTCAAGGACGGTGAAACCTATTACCAGGAATTTTTATTTCCCAAGGCCATCCGGACGCCGGGATGTGTCATCCATCTGGAAGAAATCAACCGTTCGGAAAGTCCGCAGGCCTTAAATGAGCTTTTCAGCGTGCTTTCCGAAGACCGGAGCATATGGATCGATGAATACGGTATGATTCAAGTGGCACCGGGAGTTATATTCTTTGCCACCATGAATGAGGGGGAATCCTTCAGCGGGACGGACGAAATGGATGAGGCCCTGAAAGACCGCTTTTACCGCATTCATCTGGAATATCTCCCCCATGAGGTTGAAAGGGAAGTATTAATCCGTAAGACCCGGATCGACGGATCCAAAGCCGATCAGATATTAAAGATGGTCAATCGGATCAGGAATAATGATCAGATAAGGATAAGCGTATCGATCCGGCACAGTCTCATGATTGCGGAATTGGTGGCCATGGGGGCATCCCTCAGGGAAGCCATGATTTACAGTCTGCAAATTTCAAAAGACGCCTTGGAATCCCTGCTGCTTTCCGTTCAAGTGGAAACCGGTGAAACAGAAGTCAACCGGGCCGAATATGTTTTATACCTGAGAAATAGTTGAAGAGAATGGAAGCAAAATCTTCTATCCCGAAAGCGTATTCAAAATTCTGGCGAATTAACCGTTCAAACCGCGAAGCGACGGAACTGGCCCTGGGTCTGAGAGCCGCCAGGAAGGTTGCCGGCCATATCGGCAGAAATGTCAAACCGGTTTTTTGGAAAGGGATGGCTGAAAACGAGAGCCGGTTTATCCTTTTGGATCCCAACCTGATAAAAGGGAGATATCCGATACCGCACAAAACGTATGATCTTTTGGTGGGCCAGGTGGTTTTGGAGGGGTTGTCGGCCATAGAGTTTCAGGAGTGGGTCAAAGAAAAAACCCTGAAAAGACTTTCCGGAGTCGACGAACAAACTCGGCCCTATATCGAGCCTATGGTCAGAGGGGCCGAAAATATTTATATCAACCAACTGGCCAAAAACCAAATCTGGTCTTTTTACCTGATGGATTATTTTTCCTATATCCTCTCCCGGAATTTTCGGGACCCTGATTTACCGCCCACACCGGAAAGCGTTTCCGACCTCTGGCAACAAAAATCTATTTTGAAGCAGGTTTCTGAAAAACACCATCCTTATTATGAAGATCTTCTCGACACTCTTGAAGCTTATACTGACCGGATCCGGTCGATCGCCTGGCTGCCGGTCATGAGTCAAAGGCGGGAGGCCAGGATAAAACTCTACCCGGAGATGTGGCAGGAGATTGAAAAAATTATTTCCCGCTGGGAAGGCTTTCCTCCGAATCCGGGGGCGGTAAACTGGTATGATGAAAACGGTCCCCAAGGGTATCCGGATTTAAAAGAAAATGAAGAAAGGGAAGACGAGGGCGACCCAACAGTTACCGTTGAGGACATCGGGGGGGGCCTTGACCCCAAATTGGCGGAAGACGTCAGTGTCATTTTAGATGAAAAAGCCCCCCTTGTTTTAAATTCCGCCGTCGCCGTAGATGAACCCGGCGCCCAGCCCATGGAGACCCGGATAGAAAAAGGACAGGTTCCTGCGGATATGGCCCCTGATGAGGTTCAGGTCCGGCGAATGCGGAACCTGTTTAAAAAACAGGAGCTTTTAATAAGACAGTTAAGGCGAAGGCGCCTTCGGCGAGGGCTGGCGGAGGGAAAACTGGACGCGCTACGGCTTTATCGGGCACCGGTGGATGGAAAAATCTTTAAACAAAAGCAAATCCCCGGGCCTGATCATCTCTGGCAGATCTGCATTGTGGCTGATGCCTCGGCCTCGATGAGCGGAAGAGAGGAGCCGGCGGAGGGAATAAAGCGGTTAGGCCGCCCCTGGGAGATTGCAGAAAAAAGCTTTGTTTCCCTGGCGGCAGCCGCCCGGGGAACTGGAAATCTGCTGGATATTTATGCCTACCGCGCCGAAAGAAATGTCTGCCTTCTAACTCAATTGCATGATGGGAAAAACCTTTATTCCGTTTCCCCTTCCGGTCGAACGCCGTCGGGGCAGGCCATTATGGCCGTTGGAACCCTGCTCAAGAAAAAATATAAGAACAGCATTATCGTTCATATAACGGACGGAGCGGCCAATTGCGGAGCAGGCCTGGGAACGGCCCTTGATTTCTGCCGAAGACAAAACATCGAGGTCTTTACCCTGGGCTGCGGCTGCAACCGGCCGACCAGAGATTTTTTAAAGGAATTTTTCCCTCCCGGTCATCTGTATTTTTTAGAAAGCATCCATTTTCTGGCCGATGGCCTTGAACAATTATTGAGGCAAAAGATACTGGGTTCGTTCAAATAGTAATGGTTTAAAAATAAAGAGCATAGGAGTGGTATCAGCAAACCACGGAATTAAACTTATGATGCCTGATGATAAAAAAGAACTTGTCGAAAGGATCTTAGCCGTTGAACTCACCATGTTTTTGAACGTAAATATTTTAATAACACCCTAAGCGTTAATCCATTCAAAAGCAATGTCCTAGGCATTATTTATAGAAAACAAGAAAAGAAGGGAATAACCAATGGAAAACGACTCCTATAGAAAATTGGCTAAGGTTCTGGATACTCTCCCCAATGGATTTCCATCTTCGGAAAACGGCGTGGAGATAAAAATGTTGAAGAAGATATTTAACCCTGATCAGGCGGAGCTGTTTTGCGATCTCAAATTGACTTTTGAGACCGCTCAGCAAATGGCTGAACGCACCGGCCGGCCTGTGGAAGGGCTGGAAGAAAAACTGAGCCGGATGAGTGAGCGGGGACAGATTCAATCCATCCCGATGGGCGATATAAAAGTCTACCGGATGCTGCCCTGGGTTTTTGGAATTTATGAGATGCAACGACCTCATCTGGACCGGGAACTGGTGGAGATGTTTGAGGAGTACCATCCATTTTACAGCCAGCAGTTTTTTAGGGGAAAACCTCAGCAATTTCAGATTATCCCGATTGAGAAAGAGATCTCCTTAAAACAGGAGGCCTTGCCCCATGAACGGGTTTCCCATATCATTGAAAACAGTCAGTCCTTTGCGGTATTTGATTGTATCTGCAAAAAGGAGAAAAAGATAATCGGCGAGGGCTGTGACAAACCCATGCAGGTTTGCACGGCCTACGCCCCCCTTCCGGGAATTTTTGAAAACAATCCCAATTTCCGGGTCATTTCAAAGGAGGAGGCCCAAAAAGTGCTCCGGTTGGCCGAAGAAGCCGCCCTGGTGCATTTGACTTACAATACAGCAACCGGTCATTTTTTTATCTGTAACTGCTGCGGCTGCTGTTGCGGAGTATTACGGGCGATCAATGAGTTTGGTATCCCGGCCGGGAATGTGGTCAACTCCCATTATTATGCCGAGATTGACCCTGAATTATGCATGGCCTGCGGTACCTGCGCCAATGAGCGATGCCAGGTGAAGGCCGTTGAGGAGGCCGAGGATTTTTATGAGGTCATAAGAGAGAAATGTATCGGATGCGGGTTGTGTGTCAGCACCTGCCCCGTGGAGGCTATTAAGCTCGTGCGAAAGGAGACCTCAGAAATTTCCGCGCCTCCATTGGATGAAATGAATTGGTTTGAGGAACGGGCCAGGGAACGGGGGGTCGATATCAGCCGGTTCAAATAATGGATACCAACCAATGGGTTAAAAAAAGTTGACATATAGGTTATGACATTATAACCTTAGAGGCCTGGCATCAAGAGGGTTCAACCTTTTACGATACCGGATGCTCCCGGCCCTAAAAAACGGGCCGGGCCGGGTGGGGAATTTAGGCCAAGGGGATGTTTGCAGTTGATATCTTGCCGGCCTTTCACCTTTATCAAAAGTTGTTATGAAGCTAAAGAAAAACCCCGTTCCGCTTTACTATCAATTGGAAAAAGTTCTCCGGAAGAGGATCCTTTCCGGCAAACTGAAACCCGACCAGGCGGTTCCTACCGAGAAAGAATTGTGTCAGGAATTCGGGGTCAGCCGAATCACTGTTAGACAAGCCCTCCTGTCTCTGGAAAGCGATGACCTCATTCGACGGGAGCAAGGCCGCGGCACTTTTGTCGCCTTTCGCCGATCTCCCCAGTTCAGACTGTATGGAACGGTGGACGATCTTTTCCATCTGGGTGTTCAAACCGTTTTAAATCTCCATTCAAAAAAATTAGTCAAGCCGGCTCGGGATATTATCCAGGATATGAAGCTGAAGGCCGGTGAAAAGATATATCTCTTCGAAGGGATTCGGCATCTTGAAAATGAACGGCAGGCCTTTTTTCAAGCCTATGTCCCTGAGGAAATAGGGAAAAAAATACAAGTGACCGAACCGGATCAGCCGCTGTTTATCGAACGGGTCGAGAAAGAGACCTTGGAGATGGTCAAACGAAGTAAACAAATCACTTCTGCTTCTGTGGCTGATAAAAATATGGCCGCCATCCTGGGAGTTAAAAAAGGACATCCTCTTCTGGTCATCAAACGGATTTATTTTTCGAAATCCGGTCGGGCCCTGGAGATGGCGGTTACTTTTTTTCCCGGAGATGCCTATAAGGGGATTGCCGAATTAATTCGCTATAATGCTTAACCTTATTTATTTTTCAAATCAGGATCCTGGAATCAGGATTTAGTTCGAAAAAAGGTTCGGAGTCCAACTAGCCTATTTTCAGGTTTGGTGGTGTCACGTCCCTGACGGGACATGATGGTTTAAGGAGAGTTGAAGGTTGATTGGCAATACTTATGCTACGACAAAATTAACCAGGTTTTCCAGACCTTGACCAAGGAGGAACGGATGAACGACCCATATGAAAAGATACGTCAAAGAAGAGAACAATGGCAGGAAAAAACGGTAAAGAAGGCTTTGGAGCGTTTTCCTTACTTGAAAGAGGCCCCCAGCCGTTTTTATACGCCCCTGGATACCCGGGACTTTGATTTCCTGACCCAGGTGGGCTTTCCCGGCGAATATCCTTTTACGGCAAGTGTTTATCCCTTTGATCCCCGGGCCGGCACGGCCAGGATGGCGGCCCGGGCCCAATCCGGTTCCGGTTTGACTCGCGCCTCCGGATATTCCGGATATGGAACACCCGAAGACACTCGGGATTATTATAAACAGAATATTTCACGGGGGGGGAGACAAGGGCCTAATCTGGCCTTGGACCTGGTGACCCAGTGCGGATATGATTCGGATAACCCGCAGATGGCCGGGGAAGTGGGCAAGGTCGGCGTGGCTATTGATACCCTACGCGACCTGGAAATCACTTATGAACCTTATCAAGGGGAGTTGAATCTGGACCGCATTGCCTCTAATTTCACCATCAACGGCCCGGCTATTTATTTTATCGCCATGTACGCCGCTTTGGCTGAAAATCGCGGCATTCCGCTGGACAAATTACAAGCCACCCCCCAAAATGATATTCTCAAGGAATATATCGCCCGCGGGGCCTATATCTTTCCCCCTAAAAAGGCCATGCGCCTCTTCAGGGATACTCTGGTATTTATCAACCAACACATACCTCGTATGAACATTACCAGTATGGGAGGATATCACATCCGGGAGGCTGGGGCCTCGCGTGTTCAGGATCTGGCCTATAGTATGGCCATCGCCTCTGCCTATCTGCAGGAGGGCGTTAATGCCGGTCTGGAGGTGGATTCCTTTGCCCCCCGTTTTACCTTTAATGCCATGGGTGGCAGCATGGAGTTTTTGCAGGAAATCGCCTTTCAGCGGGCTTCCCGGCGCATGTATGCCCGCCTCCTCAAGGAACGTTTTGGAGCTAAGAACCCCCGAAGCATGCTGCTGAGGATGAATATGACCGCCCACATCGGTCCATCCAGCACTACCAAACAACGCCCCCTCAATAACCTGACCCGGGCCGTTCTCGGAGCAGTGGCCGGGGCCTTATCCGGCGGGCCGCCCTCGGCTTTCCCACCTTATGACGAACCCCTCGGACTGGGCTGGAGCCGGGAGGCCCAGCAGTTGTCCCAGGACGTTGGACGTATTTTAACCTGTGAAGCCAAGCTGTTGGAAGTTGAAGATCCCTTTGCCGGTTCCTATTGTATAGAATCCATGACCGATGAGATTGAAAAGGAGGCCTGGGCCGAACTGGAAAAATTAGATAAGATGGGCGGCATCGTCTCGGCCATCGATCAAGGTTATGTCCAGCGGGAAGTGACCCGAAACGCCTATGATCATCAGAAAAAAATAGCCAGCGGAGAAACCCTGGTCGTCGGGGTGAATTGTTTTACCGGCGAACACGAACTCGAGGTGCAAACCACACGGCTGGTCCCCCACCCCTATGATCCGGACCGGCGAGCCCGGGCGGAAGAAAGGCAGATCGCCAATCTGAAAGAGGTCAAGAAAAATCGGGACAATAAAGAAGTACAAAAACTGCTGGTGGAATTAAAACAGCAGGCCCAAAAGGAGGATGTCAACCTGGTACGTCCTTTAATCACCTGCGCTAAGGCTTATGTGAGCTTACAAGAGGTTTGTGACGTATTCAGGGATGTCTTCGGTGAATATGATCCCCCGTCCATATTTTGAGGATCCCAAGGTGGAGACGGATCGAACTAAAAAGCCCGGCGACGTCAGCGAATATCAGTTCCGATACCCGATTAACCACGATTCGGGGATGAATCAATTGAGCCTGAACGATCTTCCGGCCAGGCACCTGCGAGCCCTGCTGGACCTTATCTCTCCAACCTGGAAGGGGGAAGAGGTCCGCGTCGACGGATGCCGGTCGCTTGGGGAACCCGGTTGGGTCCATCCCCTTTTTAGCGATGAAACCCGGGAAGTCAGCCAGTCCGACAACCGTTTGGATATCTATGAGCCGCGACTGATCTATATCCGGACCTTGATCGAATCTCTTTTGTCCGTAGTCGAATTCGAGAATAAAAAAGAACCCCTTCAGATAGACGGTTTTAGGATAAAGAAACCCGGCCAATGGCTAAGACCCGGCGGCGGGGCCGCCGACATCCTGGCCCAGGCCGCCACCCACTGTAATTTGAACTGCCGCTTTTGTTATAACCTCGGCAGCCCTCCGGCCTTTCAAAACATACCCCGACAGGCCGAAGAGGAATTTCAGGAAATTTTAACCCGTATTGACTATTATGTTCCGGGGTCCAAGTTGGGGATTTTTCCAACCGTGGGGAGTCCCTGCGAAATGCTGTCCCAACCCTATATCTTGGAAATCCTGGCAGCCCTTCGTAGAAAAACGAGCGAGATTTTTCGCATCCCGACTAACGGCTCGCAGCTCACCCCGGAGATCATCCAGGCCCTGGTTCTATTCCAGCCTTTATTTGTTGATATCTCATTGATTAGCAGTTCAGCCGATCGGCGGCGATGGCTGATGAGAGACCCGCATCCGGAAACGGCCTTGAGCGCACTGGCCGCCCTTCAAGCAGCCCGTCTCCCTTATTCGGTGGTCATCGTCCCCTGGCCTTTTTCCTCCGTAAAAGAAATGGTAGAAGATCTGGAACGGACCGTGGCCTTTTCAGACCGATATAGCCCTGCTTTTATTCAGATCAGTTTGCCGGGGTACTCAGAACGGTTTTCTCAAAAGACCCTTTTTGACCGGGAAGAGGTCTGGACTCGAATTAAAGACCGGACCCAGCATCTTCGAACCAAGACCAAATGCCCCTTGATTCTTCGTCCCGGTTTGTTTGAAGAATATCTGGATCCGGCGGCTGTCGACGCTTCCCGACTCATCGGAGTAATCAAGAATTCTCCAGCCGACAGAGCCGGCCTGGTCATGGGCGACCGATTGACGTCCATCAACGGGCTACCGATCAAAACCCGGCCACAGGCCCTGGCCCTCTTCCGAATGGTCCAGGGCAGCCGGCTGGAAAGGGTCTCGGTGACGGTTGCCCGACCTCGTGGTCCGGCTGATCTGTCCCTGGAGTTAAATCACTTTGACTATCCGTTTGATCCCGCCATTGTTCCTTATGCGGGATGTGTTTTCCCTTCGTCGGGGATTCCTTTGGAGTGGGCGGAGCAGATAAAAAACATGATCATGAGGGTGCAAGCCAAGGAAGTACTTATTTTTACCTCCACCCTGGTGCGCCCCACCTTGGAAAAAAGGATCAGGGACAACCCTTTTCCGGCGGAAATTAAGCTTCACCTCCGTATCCCTTCCAACAGGTGCCTGGGCGGCAATATTTTTATGGGTGATTTGTTAATGGTCGAAGATTTCATCGAGGCCGTCAAAGAATTTTTAAAGGAAAACCAGCGGACCCCGGATCTGATCCTCATTCCCTCTTCTCCCTTTCACCTGAGCGGATGGGGCAGGGATTTGAACGGCCGGGTGTATACGGAGATTGAACGTCTTACCGGCATCCCGGTCGGGCTGATCGAAGGCGATCCTATTTTTGATTGAAAGTACCAGTTCAGCCACTAAGACACGAAGGCGCAAAGAAGGATAGGATGTTTAAACCCTTATCAGAAAGAATGGCATCAAGAGAATTATTGTTTAATCTTTGTTGCTTGGTGACTTAGCGGCTGAACTATTACCATTTAAAGGAGAAAAATTATGACCGAAAAGAAAATACGAGTGCTGGTGGCCAAACCCGGATTGGACGGTCATGACCGGGGGGCCAAAGTGATCGCCTATTCTTTACGTGACGCCGGATTTGAAGTGATTTATTCGGGCTTAAGACAGACCACCGATTCTATTGTCCGGGCGGCCATCCAGGAGGATGTGGACGTGGTAGGGCTTTCCATTCTTTCCGGAGCCCACTTGGCCCTGACCCGCCGGGTGGCCGAAGGGCTGAAGGCCCAAGGGGCCGAGGATGTGGTCCTGTTCGTGGGCGGTTTGATCCCTGATGAGG
>JACQYK010000029.1:54452-59189 GCA_016208255.1 Deltaproteobacteria bacterium
AAGGAGATCTTTACCTCCGGAACCAGCGTCAATCAGGTGGTGGAGGCCATTAAGAAACATGTCCAGGACAATCCATAAAAAAGGTCTAAGGTTCAAGGTCTAAGGTTTAAGGAAAACCATAAACCATAACCCGCAAACCTTATACCTTATACCGTGAACCGTACACCTTAAACTTTGTACCTTATACCTATTTATATTGATAAGGAGGTGCCCAAGTGAGCACGGATATTTTATTGGTTGAAAAAAAGGATCGGGTGGCCACCCTGACCTTCAATCGTCCCGAAAAACGCAATTCCCTTTCTCAGGATCTGCTGATTAAGATTCATCAGACCCTTGATAATTTTGCTCGGGAAGATGAAATAAGGGCAGTGGTTGTTCGCGGGGTCGGCGATAAGGCCTTTTCATCCGGTTACGATATCGCTGCGATACCTACTGAGGTCTCTCCCCAAACCAGGGAAAAACTGAGAGATCAGAATCCTCTGGAACTGGCCCTTAACAGCATCGTCAACTTTCCTTACCCGGTCATCGCCCTGTTAAACGGGTACGCTTTCGGAGCAGGCTGTGAATTAGCCGTCTGTTGCGATCTGCGTATTGGAGCCGACGATATCCGGATGGGTATGCCCCCGGCAAAACTGGGCTTGGTCTACCAGCTATCCGGCCTGATGCGTTTCATCCAGGTGGTCGGCATTTCCAATACCAGAGAAATATTTTTAACGGGCCGCTATTATCCGGCCCCAAGGGCCAAGGAAATGGGCCTGGTGGATTATCTCCTTCCCCGACAGGAAGTGGAGGCCTTTGCCTATGAAATGGCTCGGGAAATCGCCGGCAATGCCCCTTTATCGGTTAAGGGGACAAAACGGATTTTGAACCTTCTATCCAAAACCATCACTTTGTCCGATGAGGACCGCCGGGAGGCGAACCGGATTATTGCCCAGGCCTTCAGCAGCGAAGATCTCAAAGAAGCCCAGAAGGCCTTTTTAGAGAAACGTAAGCCGGAATTCAAGAGAAGATGATAAAAAACAGGTATAGGGTTCAAGGTTCACGGTACAAGGTATAAGATGTACGGCAACAAGGTTTGGAGCCTTTGATTTTTCCTTGAACCGTACACCATGGACCTTTGACCATTAATTTTAAACCGTCATGCCGCGCTTTTGGTGGCGTGACACCACGATGCATGAGAATAGGCTGTAGGACTCGGAGCCTATTTGTGCACTGAAGGAGCAAACCCATGGAAACACATCCAGGATTGACCAGGACTATCGCCCGGTTTATCTCCCAGGTCGATACCGCCTCTATTCCCCGGGAAGACTTTGAACAGGCCAAGGTGGCTCTTTTGGACTGGTTATCGGTTTTGCTGGCGGGGAAGGACGAACCTCTGGTAACCAAGCTTATCCGCTATGGCGCCCTTATGGGTGGAAATGCTCAGGCAACGATTTTGGGGCATGGCCCAAAGACCAATGTCAGCCAGGCGGCCTTGATCAATGGGGCCATGTCCCATGCCCTGGATTATGACGACAGCCTGGCCCAGTTCCAGGGGCACCCGACGGTGACTTTGTATCCCGGACTTTTAGCTTTATCCGAATGGAAGGAGAAAAACGGCCGGGATGTCTTATCAGCCTACCTTATCGGGCTTAAAGCAGGTATGGTTATCGGCGCCTGTGCCGGAGCCGAACATTATGGGGCCGGATGGCATGGAACCTCCACCATCGGCCGTTTTGCTTCCACTGCCGGGTGTGCGCGATTAATGGGGCTGAATGAGCAGGAAACGGTCTACGCCCTGGGCCTAGCCGGTACCCAGGCTTCCGGATTAAAACGGGTTTTCGGGACCATGTGCAAGCCCTATCATGCCGGGAGGGCCTCACAGGTTGGTCTGGAATCAGTGTTGTTAGCCGCTGATCAATTCACTTCCGCCGAGGATATCCTGGAAGGGGTGGATGGATTTTTTCAGCTTTTGAAGGGAAAAGAAAACGCAAAGGCCGTGGCTTCAATGGGCCAAACCTGGGAGACGAATAAACTGGCCCAGAAATATCATGCCTCCTGTCACGGCACCCATTCGGCGATTGAAGTGGTCTTGAATATGGTCCGGAAAGACAAGCTTACCGTTCCGGATATAAAATCCATCACTATTCAGACGACCCAAACGGCGGTGGCCATTGCCGGGAAAAAGACACCCAAAACCGGGCTGGAAGGAAAATTCAGTATTTATTATTGCGTGGCCAATGCCCTGTTGCGGGGAGATACGGGGATGCGGGCCTTTACCGATGAAAAAGTAAATGACCCCGAAATAAAGCCCTTAATGGAAAAGATAACCGTTGTGTCCGTGCCGGATTCGAGCCTCCTGGGTTTGTCGGCCCGGGTGGAGGTGGAGACTCTATCCGGAAAAAGGCTTGAGGGTTTCAGTGACATTCTGAATGAAATACCGGAGCTGGACATAAAAAGGCAGAAAGTTCAAACCAAATTTATGGATCTCTGCTCTCACCTCTGGGAGGGGAAGCAGGCGGAGGAAATAGTGAAAACCATTCTGGTCCTGGAAGAGGTAGACAGCATGAAGGGTTTCATTGAGGGTTTTAATGGTTTTTGCCCTTCGAAAAAGAGGTAAACCGTTATGTCCCGTCAGCGACGTGACACCGGGAGCCGGTCGAGCCGCTCGAGCCGCTCGGCTTTGCCGAGCTCCCGATGAGGCTTCCATACGGAAGCCGGATGAAAATAGGACGGATCAAAGAGCAGCCTTAATTCCTATTTTCGCACTAACTTTAGGACAGTTTTGCCGGCGGATTAAACTCTTCTTTGTAAAGGAAAGGAAACGAATCATGAAGAATACATTTCTTAAAAAGACGGCACTATTCTTTATTCTATCCGTTCTATTTTTTGCCCTGCTGATTTCCAGTGCCTTCGGAGCGGAAAAAGTTCAATACGGCGGCACCCTGACCTATCTGGATCAATCCCCTGGAGTCAACCCCATGTCCTGGGACAATGTGGATATTGTCTGGAAGCACGGCCAGGATAACGGCTTTTTTAAAGAGGCCCTGATGATGGGGGATCTGCAAAAGGGGCCGCGGGGGACCAATGAATATGCCTTCCAGGCCGGCGCCTATATTCCCAGCGATGTTTTAAGAGGAGAATTGGCCGAACGCTGGGAGGTAAAGAATAACCCCTTGAGGGTCATTTTCTATTTACGCAAAGGCGTTTATTGGCAGGAGAAACCAGGAGTCATGAAGGCCCGGGAATTTACGGCCGATGATGTGGTCTACAGCCAGACCCGGGTCAAGAATTCTCCCAAGGACGCCGGCCGGTTAGCGTTTGAAGACCGTTGGGAAGCTTTGGACAAACATACGGCGGTCATGTATATGAAAGAATGGAATACGGAATGGGCCTATCGCATGGCCTGGGGCTATTATGACGCCATCCAGGCCCCGGAACAGGAAAAAGCCCCCGGGGGCCCCAAAAGATGGGAAAACGTCACCGGTACCGGCCCATACATGCTTACCGAGTATAAAGAAGGCCACTCCCAGACTTATACAAAAAATCAGAAATATTGGGATTTAGAAACCATCGGAGGAAAGAAATACAAGCTGCCTTTTACCGACAAGGTGATCATGATGATCATCAAGGATGAAGCCACCCAGCTCGCCTCCCTGCGAACCGGCAAGATCGATCTGATGATGGCCGTAAACTGGAAACATATTGACGGCCTGAAAAAGAGCAACCCGCAATTGCTGTTCGCCCGTTACCTGGCCACCAGCAATTATACCATGGCCATGCGTATGGACATGAAGCCCTTTAACGACATCAGGGTCAGACGGGCCATGAACCTGGCTGTGAACAAGCAGGAGATCATCGATTCCTTTTTCGGCGGCAATGCCGAGATGCACACTTATCCCTTCCCTCCCACCTTCAAAAGCGTTTATACCCCGTTGGACCAACTTCCTCCTTCGGCCAGGGAGTTGTACAGCTACAACCCGGAAAAGGCCAAGAAGCTTCTGGCTGAGGCCGGCTTTCCTAATGGGTTCACTTTTAAGGCCCAAATTCCCAATTCCAGCCAGACCGGAATGGATTTGGGGGCTATGGTGGCGGCCTACCTGGCCAAGATCGGAGTGACCCTGGTTCTGGAACCCATGGATTACGCCTCCTGGCTCAGCCGGATGACCAGAAAGAATCATACCGAAGGGATCTTTTTCTCCAATGATCACGGGACCCCCTATGCCGGGATCCGGAAAAACTTCGCCAAGGGAGAAACCTGGAACCCCCACATGATGGACGATTCCTTTATCGATAAAACCCACAGTGAGACCGTGGAAAATCCGAAGCTCTCAGAAAAACAAAAACTGGCGGTTATGAAGAAGCTGGCCGTGTATGCCCTGGACCAGGCCCCCTGTATCCTTCTTCCGCTGCCTTACACCTATTGTGCCTGGTGGCCCTGGGTCAAGAATTATTACGGGGAACAGCGTGTAGCGGCCCAGCGATCTGCTCCGATCATGGCCCGCATCTGGATCGACCAGGAGTTGAAAAAGAAAATGGGGTATTAAACCCTCATGCTTCTGGAAACGCCACGAAGCATGAAAATGTTGCTTAAACGCGGAGTTAGGTCGTCATTCCTCTATGTTGAAAAGCAAGTCTTTTTTATAAGAGAATGGCTTTTTTTATAGTTTTAAGGTTTTTAAGATAAGCCTCTTCACGGACGGCTGCCTGTGTCTTTCGCAGGTAGTCTAGCCTCTTCAGGAGATCACACAGGCAGCC
>JACQYK010000030.1 GCA_016208255.1 Deltaproteobacteria bacterium
AATCTGGCATCACGGATGGAGATCCTGGCAGAACCGGGGAGCACCTGTGTAAGTGAGGACACCTTCAAGCTGACGGAAGGCCTGTTCCGCTTTGAGGGATTCGGTGAACAGGAAATCAAGGGCAAGGAGAAGCCTATCTGTGTCTACCGGGTAATCGCCCCCAGCAGCAGCCGGACCCGGTTTGATGTGAGTGCTGAACGGGGCTTAACGCCCTTTGTCGGCAGAGAGCGGGAACGGGAGCTGTTACTTGATGCTTTTGATCGTGCCCGTTCCGGCAAGGGCCAGGCCGTTTCCATCGTATCCGAGGCCGGGATGGGGAAATCCCGTCTGCTCTATGAGTTTCGCAAGGCCATCCTCAATGAAGACGTAACCTTCCTGGAGGGCAAATGCCTCTCCTTTGGGCGGGGTGTGGCCTACCAGCCAATCACCGATATCCTGAAGTCAAACTTCGACATCCGGGAGGACGATTGGGACCCAGTCATCCGCAAGAAGGTTACCCAGGGCCTCCAGGCCATCTCCGTGGAAGAAGGCCCGGTCATGCCCTATCTGCTGGAGCTTCTTTCCGTCAAGGACAGTGGCATCGAGAAAATCACCATGTCACCCGAAGGGAAGAAGGACAAGACCATTGAGACTCTGAAAAGAATCATCTTGAAGGGCTCCGAGCAAAGACCCCTTGTCCTTGCCATCGAGGACCTCCACTGGATCGATAAGACCTCGGAAGATGCCCTTAAATATCTCCTGGAAAGCATTGCCGGTGCCCAGGTGCTCCTGATCCTCACCTACCGCCCCGAGTTTATTCCAACCTGGGGTGCCCGGTCGTACCATAACCAGCTCCTGCTCAATCGTCTCTCCAACCGTGAGAGCCTACTTATGGCAACGCACATCCTGGGAAGGGAACAAATCCCCCCTAGCCCCCCTTTAAAAAAGGGGGGGATGGAGAGTGGCTCTCCTTTACTAAATGGGGAGAAAGAGGTAGGCAAATTTAAGCTAAAGGAAGTTCAAGAGTTTGCTCCCCCGTTGTTGAAGGGGGATTGGGCTGAAAAAATGTCTCCTTTGTTAAAAGGAAGTGAGACAGAACAGATTCCCTATTTGATAACAGGGGTTGAAAGAGAACGAATCCCCTCTTTGATAACAGGGGGTAGGACAGAACAGATCCCCCCTTTTCTAAAGGGGGGTGGGGGGGATTTTCGTGATTCATTTGGTGCGATCCAACTGGAGACGGCTTTGGAAGAAGTCATCCTGGAAAAGACCGAAGGTGTCCCCTTCTTTGTTGAGGAATTCATCAAGTCCCTCAAAGACCTTGGCTTCATCGAGCGAAAGGACGCCACCTATCGCATCTCTAAAGAACTCCAGACGGTCCACATTCCTTCCACCATCCAGGATATAATCATGGCTCGTGTGGATGCCCTTCCTGAGGGGGCCAAGGAACTGCTTCAAGTAGGTTCCCTGATCGAACGGGAGTTTTCCTACAAGCTCATCAAGGCGGCAATGCATCTCCCGGAAGAAGAATTACTCCGGCGACTCTCCTTCCTCAAAGATGCCGAACTGCTCTATGAGCGGGGCTTATTTCCTGATTCAACCTTTATCTTCAAACATGCTCTGACCAGAGAGGTGGTCTACGACACCTTATTGGAGAGGAAGAAGAAAGAGCTTCACATAGACATCGGCAAAGCTATCGAAGAAGTATCCAAGGAAAATCCTGATGTGATGTACATCACCATGGCGGAGCACTTCAAAGAAGGCGGCGATTATGAGAAGGCAGCGAAATACTTCCATCTGGCTCAAGACCGAGCTCGAAAGGCATCGGCTTATAGAGACGCCATAGCCTTCTCCAGGAAACAAATCGCCTGTTTAGAAGAACTCCCCAGCAGCGTTGAAGTGCAGAAACAGGTCATCGACACAAGGGTCACCTTGGCCTACAACTGCTCTTCGCTTAACCTACATGTCGAGGCCAAGGATGCGGTTGCCCCCGTCATCGATCTCGCCCACCAGCTCGATTACCGGAAAAGACTGCCTGCAATCTATTTAGTCATGGTAGGTTATCTCATTATGGTTGAAGAAAAATTCGACGAAGCTGAAGCAAACCAACTTCACCTATCTCTCTGAGAAGCTGGAACCGGAGGAAGTGCATCAGATCATGGAAGGGTGCCTGCGATCCCTTCGAGATCTCTTCATCAGGGAAAGCCAGAAACGCCCGATGGTACTGGTCATAGAAGATCTTCATTGGATCGGGGCCTGCGGCACTGCTTTTTTCAGGAAAGGCTTATTCCCAGGCCAATTCAAAGAGAATGTCGATAAAATGCCCGAGGTAATCCACCTAATCGAAAAGGCAGGAAGAGAATCCGATTTCTTTAAAGGCGCCGTAAATCCTTACTCCTTTATTTCGGGATTTACTGGCTTGGCCTTTGGACATAATGGGCGTTTTGAAGAAGGAAACCTTTTTCTGCAGAAGGCCCTTCAAAATGCTGAAATGCTCGATGATCCTGTAACCCTGGGACTGACCCTCCTCTTCTATGGTTGTCTTTATTCGGTAAAAGGAGACTGGAAGTCGGCCAAAGAGTTCCTTGAAAAAACCCTAATATATTCTGAGGAAGAAAAATTTTTAATGGTAGTAGTCATTGGCTTAATTTTCATCGGTTATGTGCATTCTCATCTTGAAGATCCCGAGACCGGGAGAGGACAGGCGGAGAAGGGACTTAAGATGATTCGGGATAGCGGAATTGAAGCCTTTTTGGCTTTTTGCTATTGGATCATGGGCAGTATTCACCTGAACTTGCAAGATATGGAGAGTGCTCAAATCTCTCTGGAAGAAGCGTTGAGGCTCTCCCGTAAGAACGGAGAAAAAGGCTGGGAAGGCCTGGCCTTGGCTGGGCTTGGAAGGGTGTTTAGTAAAAAGAACCTACGTGATAAGAAAAAAACCGAAGAATTCTTCTCTCAAGGATTGGCCATCCTTAATGAACAAAAAATGAAACCCTGGGTTGCGCAGGAGCATATGTTTCTGGGGGAATTTTACCTGGATGAAGGCGATAAAGAAAAAGCCCTGGAAAATCTGAAAGAGGCCGAAGGAATGTTTCTGGAAATGGAAATGGATTATTGGCTGGACAGGACCAGGAAGGTTTTGGAGACAGTGAAATAAGAAGGTGAAATGTCTGAACTAATCCGACTGTTGACTCGTCTCATGGTCGAGCGCTTCAACCATCCAGGTGTTGATGCTCTTGCCAGAGGCGTCAGCCAGGGCGGCAATCCGCTCATGCAAATTTGGAGAAATCCGCAGATTGAATCTTCCGCTGAATTTTCGGCGCGGATTCACCCCATCCTCGACACACATTTTCAGAAAAATCTTGAGGGATTTCTTCCCTTCTTTTCGGAGACCATCCACCGACGTGGCATAAAAATCAGCCCCCCCGTTCAGACCGATAAACTCTCCCCGGAACATACCGATCCCAGGGTCATATTTAATGACCGCTTTGTATCCATCGATTTCCATAATACTGATCATGGCTTCACCCCGTGTTGCTCAAACCATTTACGAATGCTCTCTACGCAGCCTTTATCCGTATCCAGGGATGGATGCGGACGATGGAACACCCGACGCTCGCCAAAAAGCCGGACTCCGAGGCGTGAGCCCTCATGCTCGGTCACTTCGGCCCCCAATTCACGAAACAACGCCAGGATGTCAGACCATTTAATACCTCCGCTCGTGGGACGATTAAAAATCATCTCTAACGTCGAATGTGCCTGCGTCTCATGGATATAGTATAGTGCCAATAAATGGTGCCATTGTCAACAGAAATTGTTTGAGGGATAATTGTTAGTTATTTGAAAGAAAATTCAAAATAAATCTTTGAAGCCTAAGACCTATTCGAACTTAGGAGAGAAAAATGAACTGCCCGAAATGCCGGACTGAAAACCAGGAAGCCCGAAAGTTCTGTAGGAAATGTGGGGCAAAACTCATATTGGCCTGCCCTCAATGCGGATTTGAAAATCTGCCTGAAGATCTTTTCTGCAGTGAATGTGGCCAGGATCTGCGGGCCTCCAAACGGCCCAACCCAATTGATTACGAACAGCCTTACTCCTACACCCCGAAACATTTAGCCGAAAAGATCCTGAATACCCGCGGGACCCTGGAAGGGGAGCGTAAACTGGTCACGGTGATGTTCGCCGATGTAGCCGGGTTCACGGCCCTGTCGGAGAAGCAGGACCCAGAGGACGTCCACCGGATACGCTACGGGATTGATTTCAGTCGAGGGGACGTTGTCCACTAGATTCACTTTTAATTATCTCGCGCTCTTTGAAAATCATCTTGTGAAGCCAGTGGACAATGTCCCTTGTTACTATTCTCCCGATAGGCAAAGAAAGAAAAAGCTCAAAGACCAAAGCTGAAAAATTAGAGGCTTTATGGCACAGGTCATTTAAGCCCAAAGCTACAAATAACCGGGATCGGGTCAGGTCTATTATCTTAACATTTTTTTGTTATTCGAAGAATTCGCTTATCAAGGTAAAGTGAAAATCTTGAATGATTGTCGATTTATTAAGGGTCGCAATATAATAGCAACATTAAAGGACCCTGGGAGTCTTTTTTGGGGGGATTGTCCAAAGGATGATTTGTCGCCCAATCCCGGCCAGTCCAGCTAAGTTTGATTCGAGGCAGGGCATACACCCCCGGCTTCCTAAAAGGAGCCTCCTTGGGGGTCGGCAAGGCCGACCGGCCCGTTTCGGGCGCTGGTGAAGGCCTGCTTTGGATTTATTTAAATAATTTGCCCGGCAAATGAATATACCGGTTAAAGAAACCACCCTGTCCGGATGGTTGGTGTCAACCATTCCGGGCAGGGGTTCCAATGGTTCCGGAGAGGAACCAATCAGCTA
>JACQYK010000031.1 GCA_016208255.1 Deltaproteobacteria bacterium
GTTTTCACCCCAGTTTGATTTTTCACATATTTCTTTACCTTTTCAAATGCAGTAAAATACCATTTAAACCTTTTGTTGGTTTTTAACAACTAACTTCTTCTTCCACATAACCGTTTTATACCATTTCCAATGCCAGATGATATGAAAGACAATGCCCATGGAAACGAGGACAATTGATATTTTATGAAGATCCGACCAATTGAAATAATTTAAACCTAAAACCAAATGGGTTGTGGCTATTTCCCCGTGATGCCCCATGTGGTAGCTGATCTGTATCAAAATGCCGGAAAAAACCATGGCCGTCCCAAACAACAGTAGTCCAAGGTTTATTAAAAAACTGCGCATCGGATTTTTCTTTAGCATTAAATTAATCTTTCAAGATTAGTGAAACATTCATTTTTAAATTGGCTTTTATATTACCGGAAAGATGTAAAGGATCTTTTTTGCTCTTGTAAAAGTTTGTTAAATAAATGTAAAAGAAGGTAAAAAGGGGTGACAAACATGGGAAATCTGGTTTTAATAGTCGACGACGATGAAAAACTCCAGAAACTCCTCAAGGAGTACCTGGAGAATAATGGGTTTCAGGTGTTGGGCCTGCCGGACGGCACCCGTGTTTTGGAAACCATCCGAAGGGAATCTCCGGATCTGGTGATTCTGGATATTATGCTTCCTGGGAAAGATGGACTGGAAAGCTTAAAAGAGATCCGGCGGGATTTTAACCTGCCGGTTATTATGCTCACGGCCAAAGGGGAAGATACGGACCGTATCGTGGGATTGGAATTAGGGGGAGATGATTATCTTTCCAAGCCTTTTAATCCGAGGGAGCTATTGGCCAGGATGAAAGCCGTTTTACGGCGTTCCCTGACGGGTGTCAGGGGCGAAGCCTCTAACAAGGAGCGTCTCTTTATCGAGGCGGGAGGGTTGAGGCTTAATACGGCCAGACAGACAGTTTCAACGGATAAAGACGAAAAAGAATTGTCCACGGCGGAATACCGGATTCTTGAGGTGTTGATGAAAAACCCCAACATGGTCTTGAGTCGGGATCAGCTTATGACCCTGGCCCGAGGAAGAGATTTCATGGCCTTTGACAGAAGCATCGATGTCCATATCAGCAAATTACGGGCAAAACTGGAACCCGACCCCCACTCACCCAAGAAAATAAAAACCATTTGGGGGAGTGGTTATATGTTTACAGATGAGTCATGAGATCGGGTAAATTATATATTAAGATCCTTTTATCCTTTCTGGCTGTCCTGTTCATAACCATGATGGTGATTTTTGCCCTGTTTCACGCTTTGCCGGGAAAACACTTCACAACCCGTTTGGAAGATTTCGCCCAAACAAAGGCCCTCATAATCAAAGAGACGGTCGAAGATAAAATACGATCGGCACCGACCAAAGATTTGTCTAAAAATGAACCGTTAAAAAATTTTATTTTGGAATTTGGTAAAATTTTGGGGGCCAAGGTCTGGTTACAAAATTCAGACAATACCATAGCTATCAAATCGTTCCCGGAGGAGATTCCGGAAATCGTCTTCAAGCTTAAAGAAAAAAATGCTGGTGTCTATGGTAATATGACCGTTTACCACCAAAGAAATTTGGATTTATATGCAATTATCCCTGTTGTCCTTCAAAATGGAGAAAGAGGAACTATCCACGTCTTGTATTACACTCGGGAAAGGCCATTCCGTCCGGACCTTCCGGAAGGAGTTTTTGCCCTGGGATTGTTCATTATAGGTCTTTTTGCCGCCTTACTCTTCATTCCCATTTCGTGGATCATTATCGGGCGTCTCAAAAAGCTTCGTCAATCGGCTTTGGCCATCTCGGAAGGCAATCTTTCCCACCGGGCGGATATCCGCGGCCAGGATGAAATCGGCGAGTTGGCCCAATCTTTCAATCGAATGGCCGATAAATTGGAAGCGATGATTATCAATGCTAAGGAGCTGACGGCCAACGTCTCCCATGAACTTCGCACCCCCCTGACCCGGATCAGGATTTCGGAAGAGATCCTCCGTGACAAACTGGAAATCGGGGATGTTTCCCTCTTTGAAAGATACTTGGATGAGATAAGAGAAGATATTCAGGAATTGGATCAGCTCATCGGTCGAATCCTGGAATGGTCCAAACTTGATATGCAGGCGGCTCCGTTTGTCTTCGCGCCCTTTGACCCGGTCGCGCTTATCAAGAAGTTGCTGGGACGGTTTCAGCCGGTGATCAATCATAAGCAACTGGAGGTTATTTCGGACCTCTCCTTATCACCCCCTTTCCTTGGGGATCAAGAAGCATTGGCCACGGCCCTTTTAACCGTTCTGGATAATGCCTTTAAATTCACACCTGAAAAAGGACAAATCCATATCCGGATGAAACCGCAGTCCGATTGGTTAGAGATCAGCATTGTCAACAGCTTTGAGAGGATACCCGAAGAAGAGCTTTCTCTGATTTTTGTCCCTTTTCACCGGGCAAAACCATACAGGGCCGGCGGTTCGGGGCTGGGTCTGGCCATTGCCAAAAAGATTATCGAGCGTCATGGGGGAATGATCGGGGCTTATAACGCGGAAAAGGGATTGGAAATAAAAATATCCCTGCCTAACCCTGAAGGCCCCATTTGATATATTTTCCCTTGGTTCCTTAATCCGATAGAAACGAGAATACCTGCCAGAGTACCCCATTCTTCTGGAAAGCGGTCGGAGGGACTATCTGGCCGGTAAAAGCGGCAATGGCTCCGGCCCAGAACTCTTTGGCCCCCCGATTCCGTTCTCTGACCCGAACTTCCCACTTTCCCGGAAATCTTCTCCAAAGTTCATGAGCGGCTTTCATCCCTATCCCCCGCCGCCGACGCCCGCGAATAATGAAGAATTCGGCCATGTCCCAGACAGGGTCACCGCCGGAGATCCCGGGACCTTCCTGTATCAGGGCAAACCCGGCCAGGGTACCGCCGGCCTTGATAAGAAAAGGATAACGGCCGGGTTCTTTCCAGTAAAGAGAAAGTGAATTGTAGCCAAAACGTCCATCCGGACCAAGCTCCAACTCCACAAATTCGCTGAAATCGTGGGCATAAAACTCCATTAAATTGGCCAGGATCGGCTCCTGGTCGGCTTTGGCCGGGATAATTTCAACCAGAACGGGAAAAAAATACCGGGAGTCTGACATAATTGTTAAAAAATTCCTCTCTAAAGTTGAAGCCAGGACCTCATCGATGAATAAGCTTTGAGGTGGCCTTTTCGACTGCCGGGGAAGTGATCAGGTCAACGTGGCCCAGACCGGGGACGATTTGAAAGTGAGCGTCGATTCCTCTTGCTTTCAATCCCTCAATATAGGTCCTGGCCAGTTCGGGAGCGGTCGTGTCATCCCGGCTGCCGGTCAGGGCAATCACCTTGACAGTCGGACTTACTTTATCGATCCAGCGCATCGGATCTTCACTGATCCAGGTGCCTCCCCTTCTCCCCGCCCGCCAGGTAATCAGATCACATGGACAAGCAACCAAAACGGCCCCCTCGGCCAATTGCGGTTTCATTCCCAAAAGCACGGCGGCGATAGCCGCGCCGCCCGAATGCCCGACGAGGAGGACTGTCGACGGTTTATATTTATCTCGAAGCCTTTCGATCGCTGCGCCAATGTCGTCAATGGTGGCCCGCGACCAGTTGTCGGCCCGGCCATAGTCATTCCCGGAAGAGGACTTCCCTGTTCCATCCGGATAGCCGGGCCGAACTAAAGCCAGGGCCAGAACATTTTCGGAAGTATGGTCCTCAGCCACCTTTTGAGCGATCCGGAAGTGGGAATTGGCCGGTCCTCCCGAAGTGATATTGCCATGTATCCAAAGCACCATCGTGGTTGGTTTTAGAGATCCGTATCGTCTCATCAATAAACATTCCGTCCCGCCGGAAACCCGGGTTTCAAAGTCTTCCCTTTCGCAGGGAGCGGCATAAGCGCCCACTGAGATGAGAAGCAGATATAGCACTATCAACAAGGATCTCATGCTGATAAGAGGTTCCCCTGCCGTTTATAGGGGGCCCCTCGGGACAGGATGCGGTTTTTTCCGCTTTTCTTTTCCCCTGGCCCCGGACCTTCCAAAGGGCCTTCCCATAAAAAGCAAAAGCCGATGCAAATTGGCTTGCCAAAAAGGACGCGTTATTGTTAAATAATTAAACGGAAAGGGTCCCGATGTCAAATGTTGATTTGACGGCCGCCGATTAATAACCACCCGAGGTTTTTGGATGTTCAGGATATTGGATATTTTTAAAAAGGGTAAACCGGCGAGCCGCCTTTCACCTGAAAAGGGCTTTCTGACCCATAAGTACGACCATTTTAAGGCCGTTCTGATCGGCAACAATAAGGCCCTGGACATCATTACCGATCTGGAACATATTTTCTATGAAAACCATCCCTTCACTTTGCACCACCTCCAGACCCAGGCTGAAAACCTGATCCAGTCAACCTGCCGTATCGTCGAAGACCTTAACGCCCTGGCCCAGGTCAAATATCTAGATCTTTTCGAGGCTGTTGAAAAGGTGGGTCTGGAGATCCGACAAGGTCTGGAATCCAAAAAAATGGTCATTCCCACCCGGCTGGTCCTTCCCCTGGATCGCATTGGTCAGGAACACACGCCTGAGGTAGGTGGAAAGGCCGCCAATTTAGGGGAAATACTCAACCGGGTTAAGCTTCCGGTCCCCAGGGGATTTGCCGTTACCGCCTATGCCTGTCAGGTCTTTCTGGAGTTCAATCATTTCCCGGAACGGATTGAAAAGGCCCTGAAAGACCTCAATGTCAATGATACGGAAACTCTGATGCGGGTCAGTCAGGAGATTCGCTCCTTTATTATTTCGGGACAGATCCCGCCGGATCTGGAACAGGAACTCCTGCAGGCCGTTCAGGAATTTAAAGAAAAAACAGCCGAACCCCTGCGTCTGGCTGTCCGCAGCAGTGCCACCAGCGAAGATTCCGAAGCCAGTTTTGCCGGTCAGCATTCCACGGTCCTGAATGTGACCGAGGAAACCCTGTTCGAGGCCTATAAAGAAGTAGTGGCCAGCACTTTCAACCCTCGGGCCGTTTATTACCGGAGAAGCAAAGGGTACCTGGACCAGGACGTGGTGATGAGCGTGGCCTGCATCCAAATGGTCAGGGCCCTGGTCAGCGGGGTCCTGTACACCCTGGACCCTAACGACCTCCGGCACGAAGTAATTCTGATCAGTGCCTTGTGGGGACTGGGGGTCAGTCTGGTCGATGGCTCCCAGACAGCCGATTTTTATCAAATCAATAAAGCAACCCGGCATATTGAAAAGGAAGAAGTGGTTCGAAAGGATACCCGTGTCTATTCGGATCCGGTCCAAGGCATCAAACAAGAGCCGGTGGCCCAGGCCTTTAAAGACAAACCCTCCCTGACCCGTTCTCAGATTCAATTGCTGGTCCATTATGCCTTTAGACTGGAGGACTACTATAAAATCCCCCTGGATATTGAATGGACTATTGACCAGGATAAACGCCTCTATGTCCTCCAGGCCCGGCCTTTGCGATTTACGGAACAGGACCTTTCAAAACCGACCGTGGACCTCAATCAAACCGAGGAAAAATTTCCTGTTTTATTAAAAGGCGGGACCTCGGCCTCCAATGGGGTGGCTTCAGGCCCGGCCTATGTGATCAAGTCCGATCATAACCTCCTGAATATCCCGGAGGGTTCAATCTTGGTCGCCCCTCAGACTTCACCCCGTTATGTGCCGATCATCGGACGGGTCAAGGCCATCATTACCGATGTCGGGAGTGTAACCGGTCATATGGCTTCAGTGGCCCGGGAATTCCAGATCCCCACTCTGGTGGGAACGGATAACGCGACCACCCTGATCCCACATGGCAGCGAGATTACCGTAGACGCCACCAGGGGGATTGTCTATCAGGGCCGCCTGGAATTTCTTCTGGGAAAGGAAAAAACTCATAATCCCATGAGAGGGAGCCCGACTTATAAGGCGTTACAGGCCACCTTACCCAAAATTGCCCCTTTACATTTAATTGATCCCAAGCAGGAAAATTTCAATCCCTCATCCTGTGAAACCATCCACGATATCATCCGTTTTGCCCATGAAACGGCAATGCAGGAGATGTTTCAAATCGGAGACACCATTGAAGACGGGTCTAAGGTCTCGGTCCGTTTTCGTTCCCGGGTGCCTCTGAATATCTATATGGTGGATCTGGGAGGAGGCCTGGCTATCGATTCAAATCAAAGGGAAGTCCGGCCGGAACAAGTACTTTCTTTCCCTTTCAAAGCTTTATACCAGGGGATGACCCATGAAGGAGTGGAATGGCTGGGCCAGAACAAGATCAGTTGGAGCGGTTTCGGTTCTATCCTGATGGAAAGCATTCTCCATGATCCACAGGCGGACGGGTCCATGGGCGGACCCAGTTATGCCGTGGTCTCGGAGAAGTATCTGAACTTCAGTTCCCGTCTGGGATACCACTTTGTCACCCTGGACACCTATTGCGGTCAGAATATCAATAATAATTATATCACCTTTTATTTCAAGGGTGGGGCGGCTGACCTCAGCCGCCGTTCCCGGAGGGCGGTATTGATTGGCTCCATTCTGAAAAAATTGGGTTTCGCGGTTACTCAAAAAGGGGACATGGTCAAAGGAGAACTTAAAAAACACAATTCCTACCTGATTCAGGAAAAACTGGACATGCTGGGCCGGCTGATGGGAGCCGTTCGGCTCCTGGATATGGTACTGGATGATGACCGGAAGATCGATTGGTGCCGGGACCAATTTTTCCAGGGCAATTATACCTTCGACCGGAATTCGGAAAGCCCGGCGAATAAAAATGGGGCTCCTCAAGGAGAAGAATCCGCGCCTCCGGATCGGGCCTGAATCCTTTTTCCATAAAACCCCGCCGGATTTTGGGAAAGACGCCAATAACAAAAAAGGATAGCCTGATCCTATTACACAATCCAGCCGCATGTCTTACCGACCAGAAGGCAATTATTTCTTTCTTGGTTTGCAGGTTCAGGGGAAAAGCAAACCAGGGGTGGCACAGGATTCACTAAAGGCCCCCCCAATTATAATAAGGGTTTCAGCTCAATAAAAAACTTTCTATTTATAATTATAAAATCGTGTATAATCCCTTTTATTCAATGGCCGGATAATCAAGTTAACCCATCTTCCGTCAATGTCACTTTACCTTAAAGGGAGGTTGCCTATGAGGAATTATGGAAACCCCGTTTCTCATTCGAGAGATGGGGTTTTTGTTTTGACCCCGACTATTGGAGTGGCTTGCTTGAATACTATTCTCTTAAGGAGGTAAAAAACATGCAACTCGAAGGTAAAACAGCCCTGATCACCGGTGGCGGAAAAGCGATTGCCCTGGCCTTTGCCGGGGAAGGGGCCAATGTTTCCATTGCCGCCAGAACAGAACCTGAATTAAAAGCCACGGCCCTACAGGTGGAACAATGGGACGGAAAAGTTTGGCCATCGTAACCGACCTGGCCGAACCCGATCAAATTTCAGTGATGGTGGACAAGACCATGGATCAGTTTGGGCAAATCGACATTCTGATCAACAACTCAGGAATTGAAGGCCCGATAACCCCGGTGTCGAACATGGATCTCGCCGGCTGGAACCACACGCTGGCAGTCAATCTCACCGGCGCCATGCTATCCGCCAAACAGGTATTGAATCAAAGCATGATACCCCGAAAAAAGGGGGCCATCGTCAATATCAGTTCGATTGCCGGGAGAAAAGGCATGGCTACCCGGAGCCCCTACAATGCCACGAAATTCGCCATGATCGGCCTGACCCAAAGCCTGGCCTTTGAATTAGGCGGGCTTGGCATCAGGGTCAATTGTATTGCGCCGGGCATGGTGGAAGGCGACCGGATCGACCGGGTCATCAACTCCATGTCTAAAGGATTGGGGCTGACTTACGAGGAGGCCGTGGCCATGATAAATTCGCGGGTGGCCTTGGGTAGAATGGTGAAACCCGGGGAAATCGCCGCCTTAGCTGTTTTTCTCTCCTCCGATAAAGCCGGCGGCATAACCGGTCAGACGATCAATTGCTGCGGCGGAATGGAAATGCATTAGTACGGGGAACCGGCTGGCTTTCTGAAAAGGCTTTCCGGCGGGCGAATGTTGAATTAAGGATCTCAATATAATAATGATATAAAAGGGCTGAGGGGTCTTTTTCTTGGGGATTGTCCAAAGGGTGACTTATCGCCCAATCCCGGCCAGTCCAGCAAAGTTTGATTCGAAGCAGGGCATACACCGTTGCCCATTTCTGGCGCTGGTGAAGGCCTGCTCTGGATTTAGTTAAATAATTTGCCCGGCAAAGAAGCTCCCAGGTTCATGGTGGACAACCCCAAGAAAAAGACCCCTCAGTCCTTTGTTACGCAAGCTCATTTGTTCTATGTCAATATTATTATGAGACGATTATTAAACGAAAGGAAAGACGAATGGCTTTGGAAAAGAAAGGCCCCCCCATCCATATTTTCTCCGATCACTGTGCCGGTTGCCTTATCTGTGAGTTACGCTGTTCCCTGAGGTTTGAAAAGACCTTTAACCCGGTCAAGGCCAGGATCAAAGTCCGGCGGCTGGTCAAGGCCGATGTAGAATATACTGTTTTTTTTGATGACAACTGCGACTGTTGTGGAATCTGCGCCCGACACTGCCCCTATACCGCTCTGGTTCAGGAAAATAAACCCGATTTTGCAAAGAAAGGAGATGACTGATGATGTATGGGTACGCCGGACAGATATTGTACGTGGACCTGAGCCATAATCAAATCCAAATTAAAGCCCTCGACCCTGAATGGGCCAGAAAGTTTCTTGGCGGCTGGGGAGTGAACGCCCGCCTGGCCTGGGATGTGATTCCTCCCCAGGCAGAGGCCCTGTCTCCGGAAAACGCAGTGATTATAGGGACCGGCCCTTTTGCCGGGACCATAGTCCCCGGGTCCTCTGAACTGTCGATCACTTCTAAGCTGCCCTTATCCGGAGGTATCGGTACGGGCTGTGGCGGCGGGCATTTCCCCCTGATGATGAAGACCTCGGGTTACGACCACGTGGTAATTACCGGCAAAGCCGCCCGACCGGTTTATCTCAAGATTTACAATGATGAGGTCGAAATCCTTCCGGCGGACGATCTCTGGGGACAGGATACCTTTGAAACCGTGGACACCTTGCGTCAGCGTCACGAACCCTGCTCCATCATCCCCATCGGTCCGTCCGGTGAAAATCTGGTCGGCATTTCGGTCACCTTCATCGATAAAGGCGGGACCGTGGGCTTCGGCGGCCTGCCCGCGGTCATGGGGGCCAAAAATCTCAAGGCTGTGGTCGCCTGCCAGGGGGACCGCCCCATCCGAGCCGCGGATCCGAGGCGGCTGGTCAAGGCCGTGGACCGAATGATGGATCAAATCAAGGGTTATGGTTTGAGGCCCCGATTGCTTCAAGGAGGCACCTTTGCCATGACCTTAGAGTGGCTGAAAACCATGGGCCGGTCCAGCGGGGAATGGGAAGACATTCATAATAAAGTCCGCCAGACCTTAGCCTGTCCGAGCTGCCCTATGGGTGATAAAGAAGTTAAACGGTTGCAAGAGGGAGAATTCGCGCCAGGCATTGTCTATATGACTGATTTTATGGGCCAGGATGAAAACAGCGCCGGCACCCCGCTTGATAACCACAACCGGGCTGTGCATCGAGTGGATTTGTTTAACCGCCTGGGGGTCTGCCGTATCGGTTTTATGAATGTCTTAAACCTTATGGTTTCCCTTTACGACCAAGGCCTTCTGACCAAAGACCGGACCGGCGGATTGGAAATCAATAAAAATTATGAAACGGTTTTGAATTTGGTCGAGATGACGGCCCGGCGGGAAGGGTTCGGAGATATTATGGCTGATGGACCTTTAGGGGCGGCCCGGCGTCTGGGTCCTGAAGCAGAAAAACAGGCCATCCACATTAAAGGCTGCTCCCCCTTTATCGATCCCCGAATGGACAGTCTGAACTCTATGGCCTTTGCTCAACTGGTCCATCCCGGCCGATCCAATTACGCCTGTGGGGGTATCGGCATCTATATGCAAGGCCGGCCTGTGGAGCAATTTGTCCATCACGCCCGGCGAACCGGTATGGCTGAGTTAGAAATCAACCGGACCTTTAAGGCGGACTCCTATCAAATACCGCGGCTGACGAAGCATGCTGAAGACTGGTATTCCCTCTTCAATTCATTGGGGCAATGTCACCGATTATATATCCACCGATTTCAGACCATGGAGCATTTCCGCGAATTCTATGGGGCGATTACCGGCGAAGAATTGGAGGCCGGGGAATTACTCCAGCGGGGAGAACGGGTCTGGAACATGCAAAAACTGCTCAACCTGCGGTTGGGATTCGGTCGGAAAGACGATGCCGCACCGGACTCGTGGTTCGAGCCCATAGAGGCCGAAGGCCAGGCGCGTTGCCTGATGGATTATTATGGGCAAAAGGGTATCAGCAAAATGGATGTCGAACGCCTCTTGGACGAATACTACGAAGCCCGAGGCTGGGATCGGGATACCGGAATACCTTTAGCCGAACATCTCAAATCGCTGGGCCTGGAAGAGTACGCGGCTTGAAACAACGACCGAGGAGGCCTTCAATGGAATATGAAAAAAAGACCTTACCCCAATATCCCGCTGCGATGGTCAACATTACCAACCGCTGCACCTTACGCTGCAAACATTGCTTTATATTTCGTGACGGGAATCCCAACAATCCGAAGGAAGAGATGGATACGCCTGCGCTGCTCGCAAAACTGGCGAAGCTGCAGAGGCGCCATGGAATCCAAACCATGCTTTGGATGGGAGGAGAGCCGCTCCTTAGACCCGATGTCTTGCAAGGTGGGGTAAAATTATTTGTAAGGAATACAATAACCACCAATGGGACGCTCGCCCCGATAGAATTACCCAATTGTATTTATGTGATTTCAGTCGACGGGCCTCCTGAGGTCAATGATGCCATACGCGGAAAAGGAAGTTTTCGGAAGGTGATGGATACTTTGTCGCGCATCCCGCAAAACTTCGCTTCAACCGTTTTGTGTCAATGCGTGGTAACAAAAGACAATGAGGATTCGCTGGCGGAGTTGGTCAAGCTTTTACGACCGACACGCGCCGAGGGGCTGACCTTCTCTTTTTATGTGCCCTGCAAAGTGGACACTTCGAGTTTTACCTGGGGATCACTTGAACGCCGGGACCAGGCGGTGCGCCAGGTCATGGAGCTCAAGGGAAAATATCCTGATTTTGTATGGAATAAAAGGCGGAGCCTGGAATTGATGCTTTCGGAAAAAGCCAAATCGGTAACCAGCCGGTGTCCTTCTAAAGAACAGGTACTCCCGCTTTATCAAGAAGGTAAAGAATTCGTGATGCCCTACTGCTGCTATGGGAATGATGTCGATTGCGATCTTTGCGGTGCCTGGGTAGTTTTCCATTTGGCGGCCAAACTGGAAGAAGCGGGGATAACCCGCCCCTGATCATGGGCCGTGGGGGGTGAGAATAAATCTTGCCCGGTTCTATGATCAACGGGAAATGAGGCCGCTCCATCCTTCCAAGCCCATACGAATCATCATCATGGCAAAAGCGGCCAGCAGAAGCGTAAAGACTTTACTGATTCCTTGGGATCCCCCCTCTTTCATCAGCTTTATGATCCAGTGCGACTGGTCAAAGACCAGCCAGACGAGAAGAAGATTGAGAATGAGGCATAAGAGGGTCGAAAAATAACCATAGGTATTGACGATGATGAGCAGAAGCGTAAGAACCGCCGGCCCGACAATCAGGGGGATCCCGATGGGGACGATTCCCATCGTCTCCTTGGGGAAAGTCCTGGTCCTTTCCGGAAAGATCAATTCTATGACGGATAGGATAAACAGTAAGATTCCTCCGGCGATCTGAAAATCAGCAACGGTAATGCCCAGCAGGGCAAAAATCCACTTCCCGGCGATCAAAAACCCGATGCTGATCAGAAATCCCGTCAGGATGGATTGACGGGCCACCTTCTTCCGCTCACCGAGCTTCATACTCGAAGTCAGGGAAACAAAAATGGGAAGAATGCTCAGCACATTAAAGGCCACAAAAAAAGGAATAAAGGGTAAAAATATTCTAAAAGAAGTGATGTCTTTTAACAGGGTATCAAACCAATTCATAATAATACAATTCAAGCGGTTGAATTTATTTAGGCCCGAAGACCGGGTCCGCGGGCTTGGCTCTCACCGGTGCGGTTCGCCTCTCTTTAGCCCGTCTTTCCGCTTCCAGTCTTTTCTCTTCCGCCCGTTTCTCTTCCGCTCGTTTCTCTTCCACCAAAATTTCCTCTTTTAAGGCCTTCAATTCTTCTAATTTTTGGACTTCGGCTTTCAGTTCCTCCAGTCTTTTTTCTTCGGCGCGTTTTTCTTCCTCTTGTTTTTCCAGGGCCCGTTTTTCGTCGACTTTTAATTTTTCCAGTTTTTTGACTTCCTCTTTTATTTCTTCCAGTCGTTTTTCTTCGGCCCGTCTATCCGCTTCCTGTTTGTCTCTGGCCAATTTTTCTTCTAACCTTTTTTCTTCGGCCCGTCTATCCGCTTCTTGTTTGTCCCTGGCCCGTTGTTCTTCCGCTTTGAGCTCCTCTAATCGTTTTATTTCCGCTTTTATTTCTTCTAATCTTTTTTCCTCCGGCGATTTGGGTTCGATGGGTTTGGCTCCGATTTTCTTGGGTTCGACCGGTTTGGGTTCGATGGGTTTAGCTTCCACCTTGGGAGGTTTTGGTTTTTCCGCCAGCACCCTGAGGAATTCCAGATCCGAAAAAATGGCATCCGTTATTCTGGCCAGGGCGTCACTGATACATTCATTATAATTGACCTCCGACAGGCTCCGGCCTCTATTGGTCCCTGTGGCGGCATAGGTCTTTTGAAAAAACGGCTCCCCCTTTTTTTCCCTGACCTCGACCCTGAGCTGGATTTCAGTGTTATAGGTGCTTACCTCAAGAGTCCAAAATTTCAACAAGGTGGTACTGACTATTTTTGAAGCCTCATTGGGGCTGCTTTCAACCTTAAAGCCTTTTTCCTGGAATTCATTCTTCAAGACCGAAAGTGTGAACTGGCCGGCCCCATCTTCTTTGGAAGTCAGGATCTTGATTGGTTTACCCTTGTCTTCCTTATTCTCCCCGATCTCTTTGGGCCGGGATCGAGTATCATCGACCTCCTCGAAATAAATCCTCTCGGCCGCGACATTCTTGGGCTTAACCTTTACCTTTTCCCGGGGGGTAAACTTCAGATTAATCGTTTGATCTTTGGCCTCGGCCGACCAAGGGATCAAAAGGCAACAAATGAGCAAAATGATATATCTTTTCAAGATGGGCCTCCCATTCTATGGATTGACCGGTGGCTTAATATAATATTTTATAAATATAACTTATAGTTAATTAATTTCAAAGTCAAATATTTTTTCGTCGGGTAGGCGGTGTTATGGGTTGGCATCAGCAGCAGGGGAGAATAACTTGCCAATAATCGACATCCGCCACTCAATTAGGATCCTCCTTTGTCCTTTGAACGATAGCTATAGCAAAGAACGTACCGAGTGGCTTCAAAACCAAAAATCCGGACCATAATTGCAAAAGTAATTTAATTTATTAGATATTTTGAGAGAAGAACCCGTTCCCTCCCTTTAAAGGAATTACGCTGCCGGGAAAAAAGTAAAATTTTTGACAAAGAATTTTACAATACCGTCGTAATATTCCTTTACGATCCAGCCCGGCGGGCTTCCGTTAAGTGCCCAGGCACGGGCGCGATGAATAACCGTGGTAATGTTATCCGATCACTTTCCGCCGGTAAATTTCAACCAGTTGGCATCGGCCTTTTTAATGTTACCGGGAATGTCTCTGCTCCATTTTTCAGACGCTGCCCTATTGCAATTCAGGTAAAGCTTCCCTTCAACAATTTTCTAAATTTCCGGATCGGCCTGAGCCTTCCGCGCCTCCGTCATGGCCCAGGCACAATATCCGTCATACTGCGGGGCATATTTCTCCGGACCGGCCGCGAACAGGTCCCTGTTCTCTCTGTTTTGGAAGTGCCAAGTCAGGTTATGCCACTGGAAGGCAAACAACTCGTTGCCTCTTAAGGCCTTCCCGGCCTTGAAATAGGCTACGGTATCTTAGCCCTTTATGGCCATAACACCTGCCGCTGATTCTCCGATGGCCAGGCTGCCGAATCCAGTTAACAGTAATAATGCAATTGAGATACAACTTAAAATCCCATCGAATGGGTTCAGTCGTTTCATATACATCTAACTCCCTGGGTCAATTATACTAACGGGCTGTTACAGAGGCAAAGTATTAATGTTTCTTGTGAAACCGCAAGGTTATACCTTCTTTACTACAACCCGGCCAGTTCAGCCATTTTTTTGTATTTTAGTTCTGAGAGAATTTCAGCAATCCGTTTCCTCAGACTATCAAGCTGTTCATCGGAAAGCGGCTTCAAATGCCCCTGATATATCTTGTGGCCTTTGGGAAACAAGGAAAGGTGCTGGCCCCTGATCTGATGGGTTTGCTCTTTGGCCCTTCCCATAAAATGAAGGTGCATTTTTGCGCCACCCGGGTCATCAATCCCCCAGTTACCCAAATCCTCATAATTCATCCGCTCGATACCAAGCACTTGGTACATGGATTTGCCCACCGCCATACTGATTCTCATGAAGTCTATGGCTTCCTGATAAGTCATATCCGATCGGTCGGAAACCTTTTCTTTCTTGATCAGAATAAGATGACCGCCATCATCCCGGCAGTTTAGAGGAAATTCAGGACTGATGACCATAAAATACTTATCTTCATAAACACAATTCTTTTCCATAAGCAGATCCTGACTCCATTGCCTATGCACGCTTGGCCTGTAATGAGAGCTATCAGCGATTAGCGCTCAGCTTTCAGGAAAATCTTTTTAAACTGACTGCTATCGGCTGATAGCTGTCCGCTCAATTTGAAATCCGAGTTTCCGGAAAAACTAATTGATTCTTCTCCTCATAAACCTCTCCGAATCTTTTACGAAACCATATTTTTCATATAGCGGATGTGCATCCAAAGTGGCAAGCATACCGATCAGGTTATTGAATTCTTCGTGATTCACAATGGTTTCAATCAGTTTTTTCCCCAAGCCCTTCTTCCGGTGGTTTTCATCGATAAACACATCACAGAGCCAATACATAACGGAATAATCGGTTACAATCCGGGCAAATCCCACCTGATCATTATTTGTATAAATTCCAAAACATTCCGAATTTTGGATAGATTGGGCAATGGTTTCTTTGGACCTCTGGCTGGCCCAGTAGGAACGTGATAAAAATTCATGAATGATTTCGAGCGATAACAAACTTTTATTATTGCTGATTAAATAGTTTTTATAGTTTATTTCTTCCAGTTTCATGATAATTGAATCCTCTGCCCGATATCCGCAACCAGCACGGGCAACCCCCTTTGCCAAAAATAAACCGGCCTTATTCCCCGTCTGCTTGATGGGATGTTAAGTGTTTTCAAGTAATTTAAATACCTTTTGAATTTCTGTACCTTTCTTTTTGGCCGCTTCGCGGGCAGTTTCTCCGGATTCTGATTTTATATCGGTCTTTGCTCCCTTTTTCAAAAGCAATTCGATCAGAAATATATCTTCTTGTCTGATGGCCAGCGGAAGTGGAGTCTCTCCCTTTTGGATTTCGGAGGGTGATCATTCGACTTCAGGATGACCCGAAATTTTTCCGGGCCACCCTGATTTAACAAAATCAATCGATTATGGACTGGTAGACGAGATCATTAAACGTATTTCGATAAGGATTATTTCCCGGTAATTGCTGGGTCATGAGTATAAAAAACATATTTTCTTTAGAATCGATTTTCCAGGTGGTGTTCATCCAGCCGCCCCACCAGTAGGCTCCCGGAGTTCCAATCATGTGGTTTTTGCCCGGGTCCTTCACTAACGCAACACCTAAGCCCCATCCTTCGACCCCCAGAAGATATTTGCAACAGGGAATATCTCCCACATGATCCGTTGATAAAAATTCCACAGTTTTGCGACCCAGGATGCGAACGCCATTTAAAATTCCTCCATTAAGCATCATCTGTGCGAATTTCGCATAATCTTCAGTCGTGGTAATTAATCCTTCGCCGGCCCCAAAATACTTTTCCGGCCCGCCCGTAAACCAAAAAGGATTCAGAGGTTCTTCAATGCCTAATTCAGGTCTGAAATAAGTTTTCCCTGGTTCTGTTTTTTCCAGCGCTTCGGGCGTCTTGAGATAAAGAGTCGCCACCCGCGGAACCTTTTCCTTGGGAACATAAAAATAAGTATCACCCATACCCAGAGGTTTAAAGATGCGCTCGCGACAGAAATCGCCAAAACTCATTCCGGAAAAGATCTCCACCAAACGGGCGACTGTCTGCAGATCGGTACCGTAATTCCACTGCTCTCCGGGGTGATTCAACAGGGGGATTTGAGCCCTTCTTTTAAAATATTCCTTCAGATCATAATCGTTAAACCAGAAACCATTGTTCAGACCGGCATCTCCAAGCATTTTGGTAAGTGCCGGCCCGGCTAAAAAACCGGAATAGGTGAATCCTGAAGTGAAATTAAAGGCTTGATAAATGAGCATCGGTTTTTTGGCCGGAACGATCGTATATTTGTTTCGATCTTTGGGGTCATATTCGATCACTTTCAGGTCCTTCATCTCCGGGATATATTTTGATACCGGATCATTGAGGCTGAAATAACCCTGTTCCCAAAGCATCATCCCGGCAACCGCTGAAATAAGTTTGGTTTGGGAACAAATTCTGAACATCGAATCTTTTTGCATAGGCTTCTTGTTTTCAATGTCGGCCATGCCGTAGGCCTTAAAGTGGGCAATTTTGCCACGCCGGGATACCAGAGTAACGGCGCCTGCAACCTGTTTTTTATCGATGAGGCTTTGAAAGTATTTATCGATGTTCGCCAATCGCGCCGATGAAAGCCCAACCTCTTCGGGTTTTGCGGTGGGAAGGTTTTGGGCTATTGATTGTGAAACAACTCCAAGGCCTAAGAGAAAAAAAATTAAAAATTTTACAATGTTTTTTTGCATAATTTCCGCCCCCTTTCAGTAATTTTGGAAAATTGATATCCTTTTCTTTAATAGCCATAACCGCCTCTCCTATTCAAACACCTCCCCTCTTAGGTCACTCTGTTGGTGTCATCTCTAACAAGCATTAATCGAATACGCCATAACTCTCGTCGAATGAAAAAAACCCCAGATCTTTATCCAAGAAATGGGGTCCATTCTACTATCAAAACTCCTTTGTTAGAGGTTGACAGCAAGAAACTTTATTTAACATGCTCAGATTTTATTCTTAAGTTAAAAATAGTCAAACAATTTCTGGTCCCTCTTTGGGTATTATCAGTATGTAGTTTCATCTTAAGGTCGGGCCAGCCGAACCGTTCATTTAGTAACGGTATCTACAACTGCCCCAACAAGCCTACCCGCCGGAGTCATAAGAGCAGCGCCTGAACGAGTCGCAGTGAATGTTGCCGTTATGGTCGTCGAGATGCCCCTCCTGATTCCCGTTATGCTAAAAGTGCAGGACATATCGTAGAGTAAAATAGGGAGAGCGCCTATTTATTTCTCTTTATTGGTCTTCCATGGGGCAAGGCCTTTAACCGTCGGTTAAATCGCTTCTCCAGCTTTTGGATAAATGATTCAGTGCCACAAGGCCGTCCGGTCATGGTACCTTTCCTTATATCTTGTATCAATGCTTCATCTTCTTTGTCCCTGAGATATTTTTTCCAATTACCGATCTCTTCCAACAAATAGAACCTCTTAGTCAAAACAGAGGCGGAAGGCTCTCCCATATGTTCTTTTGCGCTGGACCAAGGATATTCTTTCGCCTTCTTGACCATCTTGATTCTGACCGGGTTGTTTTCAACGTACTTTACCGCCGCATAAACATGAACCTCATCAAGTATTGTGGAATAAAACCTCCCTTGCCAGAGATGACCACTGGCCTTACGACGTTGGTTTATATATTGGGAATACCTCATATGCAGCGCATTAAATGTGCGGGCCAGGGTATCTTCTTTTTGAGGAACCCCAATAAAATGTACATGATTGCTCATCAGGCAGTACGCCCAGATTTCAAACGAATACTTCCTGCTGTATTCCTTCAGCCAGAGGAGATATTGCAGGTAATCATCGTCATTTTCAAATACGGTTTGCCGGTAATTTCCCCTTTGCGTAATATGGTGGGGATATCCTTTGGCTACTGCACGGGCTATTCGGGGCATAATAGTAAAATATTTACCTTCCTTCCGTCATTTTGTCAATATAAAATAGGCGCTGTCCCTATTTTAGGGCAGCGATCGGCTGCATTGACTTTGTTGGCCGTTTTTATTTTCTCGCTTCGACCAGAACCCCATTAATGAATTTGTGGATAATGCTGGATACATAAGTCTGATAAGGCAGGCCTTCAATAACCGCTTTTCTTTGAAGCTCAAGAAGGTCTCTTTCAGAAATCCGTATGTTCAGTCTCTTGTCTTTTCGTAAGGTATTACGGGCATAGGCCATCAACTCTTTCTTTCTTTTTGGCAGATTTGTGACGGGAACCCACTCACCTTTCTCAAAGCTAACGAGAATTTCTTTTTCTTCTTTGCTTAATTTAGTTTTCATGTTTTTCTCCGAGATATCTTTGTGTCGCCTTCCTGCTTGGAATGATAGTTTTTAGAAATAACTCTTCATTATTTTCAAGGTAAGGTACAAGATAGGCATAATTTGCAATACCAATGACCATGATTCGCTGTCCGGGGTAGCCCCGCTGGTTGGGATGCAAATAATCAGCTAAAATGTCACCCCTTTCGATGAATCGCGGCGATGTCCGGCGGCACAGTTTTGAAATCAGGGTGACATAATATCTATTTAAATTTCTTCTGGTTAAGAAATAAGTAAGATGTCCCCCGATTTAAAAAACGCAATATAGGCCACTTCTAAGGATCAGAATTGAAAGTATCTCATGTCAGATTGACTACTTCCCGTGGCCCGACCCCATCTGCAGGCATCTGCAGGCCCGCCGCGCTGGCACGGGCTGGTGCAGTTTTTAGTTTGTCAGTTTGGCATAAGATCCTTATCCGACTGCGCTGTCTGCCTGAATCTTTTGTTCAACCTAATGTCCGCAATTACTGCTTCTGGATGATCTCTTTCAAATCCGAATCAAGCATTTCCCACAGGTGAGGGTGGCTTTCTACTAAACGGGCGATGTCGCTGAGGTCCTTAAGCTTCTTGCTTTGTCTTCTTTCCTCATCCCGCCAGGCTTTGATTTTTCCATGCAATGTATCATCCAGAGATGCGACCCGCATAAGAATTCCGTGTATGTCTGCCGGTACGGAGCGATTCGGGAAATCTTTGTAGAAATCTTCCGTGCTCAATTGAATGCTGATCCTGGACCGACCTCGAAAATTGACGGACCATTGAAAACGTTCCGATTTGAATCCGGCTTCCTCGAGGATTTTCGTTGCATAATCCACTGACTCTGCCGCAACAACAAAATCAACGTCTTGAGTGACCATGGTTTCAGCCGCCCAATGATTAACAGCTACACCGCCGATTGCGCACCATGAGATATCTGCCCGCTCGAGGCAATCGACCAAACGCATGACATCGTCTGTGCCGCCTGCCGTCTGCCAATCAAAAAATTGTTTTGGTGTCATGGGGTCATCCTTGATTATGTTTTTCTGTGCCGAACAGTTATTCTAAATAATCCAGGCCCATAGCGGGGAACCTGATGACTCGTTGGCCCCTGCCATTGAGACCGGTTGCCTGTTCATCCTCAATTTCTTTGTAACCCATTATAAATGGTAAATATTGTCTTGACAAATTAATTTCCAAGCCTTTAATTTAAATAGATATTCCAAATGCTGCGACGTTTATATAGAGCCTGCGCACCAGAAAATAAAGATAAGTGAGGATTTAGGGTGAAAAGCTATCGTAAAGAATTGTGGTTTCAGGTGCCGACCCGGCGGGCCCTGATCAATATCACCTCCCAGGTTGAGGCCTGCTTGAAGGAAAGCGGCATCGTTGAGGGGCTGGTGCTGGTCAATGCCATGCACATCACCGCTTCGGTCTTTATTAATGACGATGAACCGGGTCTCCATCAGGATTATGAAAAGTGGCTGGAAAAGCTGGCCCCCCGTGAACCGGTCTCCCAATACCGCCATAATGTCGGGGAAGATAATGCCGACGCCCATTTGAAGCGGCAGATCATGGGCCGGGAAGTGGTGGTGGCCGTGACCAGAGGGAAGCTGGATTTCGGCCCCTGGGAACAGATCTTTTACGGGGAATTTGACGGGCGACGAAAGAAGCGGGTATTAGTAAAAATTATCGGAGAATAATCCAGACGGCTTCTTAAAAAGAGCTGGTGGCCGTGGCCTGCGCCCACATCACCCGCTGTCCCTACTGCATCGAAGGCCACATCAAAAAGGCTAAACAGGCCGGAGCCACGGACGCAGAAATAGCCGAAGTTGTTTTCGTAGCCGTGGCCATGAACGCCGGGGCTTCTTTTGCCCATTCCTGCATTTTCATGGAAGCGTTGACCCAAAAATGATGTTTGTTGTCAGGGGTTCCTTGAAACCCGCAAGGCCCGCCGTTAAAAAACTGAAAGGAGCTTCTTGCAAAAGTCGCGATAATTTTAATTTCTCATTTAAAAGGCCAGCCCCGCCAGGGCGGGGCTGGCCTCTGTTGATTTCAACCTATTGTCAGGCAAGATGCCTGACCTATTTTTGAAAAAATGGACTTTTGCAAGAGGCTCAAGGGAAATCTTTATGACCAAAAAATGGAAATGCACGGTCTGCGGATATATTCATGAGGGGAAGAACCCGCCCGACGCCTGTCCGGTCTGCGGGGCCTTCAAGTATCAGTTCATCCTCTATGAAGACCTTCCCCGGGAGCTTGAAAAACGTCTCCGGGAGGCCTTTGCCGGGGAATCCAAGGCCTATATCCGGAATACGGCTTATGCCGGACAGGCTGAGAAGGAGGGCTTTCCTCAGATCGCCCGGCTGTTCCGGGCGGTGGCCGAGGCCGAGAAGGTCCATGCCGAGGAATACCTCAAGTATCTCGAAGGGGTGGTGGGAAAGACCGAAGACAATCTGAAAGCGGCTTTTGAAAGTGAAATTCGGGCCAAGACCGAATTTTATCCGGAGTTCATCAAAGAGGCCCTGGCCCTCAAACGGGAGGATGTGGCCTGGAGTTTTATCCGCTCCCGGGATGTGGAAGAAAGGCATGCCAAACTGTACAAGGACGCCCTGACCGCCATGCTCTCGGATCAGGACCTGCCCTATCATGTCTGTCAGATTTGCGGTTATGTTTTTGAGGAAGATCATCTGCCCGACCGCTGCCCGGTCTGCGGGGCGATGAAAGCAAAATTCAGGAGGATAGTATGAGCCAATACGATTTTGACATTGGTATCCTTGGCGGCGGATCGGCCGGATTGACCATGGGTTCCGGAGCAGCCCAACTGGGGTTAAGGATACAAGTGATTGAAGGTTTCACTTTCCTTGACCCTTATACTTTTGTTGCCCGTTACTGGTTACCGGTTTAAAAAGAGCATCCCAGCAACGAGTAACGAGTAACGAGCAAACATATATTCATTTATTTATTTTTTATACAGATCCTCAGCAATCCAGCCCAGACCCAATTCATTCAATTTCTTTTCCGTCGGCCGGCCGGTATCCCAATCCCATTCCCGATATTTATAATAATCTTTCAAAAGCAAATTCATATCGGGCGTCTTGCCGGTCGTGCTGCCTTCTTTGAGGGCCTGCAGACAAATCTTGGGCAGTTTGTCATCTTTTCGCTTCAGCCCGAGTTTGTTGCTGATAGCCCTTTTGATGGTCATCGAGCGGTCACCGGCGGTCAATAAATCGTTTGGGGTGTACTCCCAGCCGGTTATGGCGCCCAGGGCCTGCCCGATCAGGCTTATCGGTACGGGGGAAAACTTACAGAGGGTCAGGGAATCGTAAAGGTCTTTAATACTCTGGAACTTGGCCGCCCTTTCTCCGGTATCGACCGAACTCAAGCGGTTCCCGGTCGACCCGATACCCAGCTCCGGCACGCCGCCTCCGATATCGACCGTGTAGTAATCTCCTTTTAAATGGCAGGCCCCCCGGGGACCGGTGGCATAGGAGGCCGCCAGTCCGTGAAAAGCTCTCCCCTCGTGCATTGGCATTTCCAGGCCTTTGACCTGGGCCGCCTCCCCCTCGTCTCGACCCAATTCACGGGCCATTTGCAGGGTCCCCTCCGAAAGCATTTTCCCGATGCCCTGTTGTTTGATGATCATTTCCAGCAGCTTGACAACGGTCTTGCCGTCGCCCCACTTGAGATCCATTCCGGCCTTTTTCTTATTGAGCACCCCTTGCCCGGCTAAATAAAAGGCGTAGGCGATGGAGACCCCGGCGGAAATGGTATCCAGACCATTGGCGTTGCACAGGTGGTTGGCATAGATGATCGAATCCAAATCGAAATTCATGGCTAAGGGACCAAAGGCCACCAGGGTTTCATATTCCGGTCCATCCACGGAATCGATACCCTTACGAAAATTTTTAATCTCACGGCCGCAGCCGATGGGGCAACCCAGACAGGCGTAATTACCCATGGAATAATTCTGTCGAATGGTCTGACTGGTGACCTTCTCCACCGGGAAAACATTCTTGGTGAAGTATTTGGCCGGGACATCCCCCAGAATCATCCCCATATCCGTATACATCATCGTTCCGTATTCCCGGTAGGCCAGGGTCAGCATACTGCCCCGGATGATGTCGTTGGCCTGCTTGGACAGTTCCGTCATCTTGGCCCGGTCCGCCGGTTCGGCTCTTTTATTGCCGACAGCCACCACGGCCTTCAGGTTTTTAGAACCCATCACCGCCCCCAGACCGCAGCGGCCGGCCGCCCGGCCTTCATCGTTCATAACTGAGGCATATCGTATCCGCCTTTCCCCGGCCGGTCCGATGCAGGCCACGCCGGATCGCTTTTCTTTGACTTCCTCGGCTATCATCTGCTGAGTTTTGTAAATATCCTTGCCCCAGAGTTTTGCCGCCTCTCGAATCCGGGCCGTTCCATTTTCAATATGGAGATAAACCGGTTTCTTAGCCCGTCCGGTAACAATAAGGCCGTCGTATCCGCTTTCTTTTAGACGGAAAGGGAATTTCCCACCGCTGGTCGCCTCCCCCCAATAACCGGTCAGGGGGGATAGGCCGGAAACCGCATAACGGCTGACCATAGGAAAAGAAGTGGCGGTTAACGGTCCGGTTGAAAAAATAAGGGGGCTTTCCGGAGCCAGGGGATCCATACCCTTTTTGACCTGATCATATATCAATTTGGCGCTTAAGCTCGCGCCGCCGATGAATTTCTTTAAATCATCCTCGGCCAGTGGCAGCTCCGAGACACGGTTCTCAGTCAAATCCACCTTGAGGAACTTTCCGTGATATCCGTACATATCCTTTTACCTCCTTTAGAAATCGATGTCCTTACCTTCGTAGGCATAGTGGAATATCTTTTCACACTGGTCGGTGGTCATCGGTCTGGGACTGAAATAGGAATCAATATCCTCAACGGTATAAACCACCAGCTGTTCCATTTTTTTATTCAGATCCCCTTTTGATAGTCCCAGGTCTTTCAGCTTGACCGGAATATCCAATTCGGTAAAGAGGCCTTTGACTTTTTTCACCAGACGGGAAAGGCTGTCCGCATCGGACCTTCCCATCACGTTAAGGGCCTTGCACAAGGTCAGGTAATTATCGGTTACCGATTGATAGAACTGGAGGACATAGGGAATAAAAATCCCCACGGCAATACCATGATGAATATTAAAAAGGGAACCCAGGGAATGACCGAAACTGTGGGTCAGGGCCACACCCCCCTGCCCAAAGGCGATTCCGGCGGTACTGGCAGCCAGGAGCATGCGAAACCGGGCCTCATGATCCTGACCGTTGCGAAAGGCCCGGGGCAGGTACTTGAAGGTCATCTCGGTGGCGGTCAGGGCCAGGGAGTGGGTGATCTCGTTCCCGCCGGTGATGGCCGCGCTGTCCATAGCATGGGCCAGAACGTCCAGGCCGGTCCCGGCGGTCAGCTTGGGCGGCATACTCATGGTGAACTCCGGGACCAGCACGGCAAAATCAGGCATTAACTCAGCACAGGCCACGGGCACTTTCCGGTGAAATTCCTCGTCATGGGCCACAAAGACACTGGTGCATTCCGAGCCGGTGCCACTGGTGGTCGGAAAGGCCGCCAGGAGGGCCTTCTTTCTTAAATTAAGAGGAGCCAGCGGGCTGATCATTCCCAGATGGGGAATATCCGGCCTTTCATAATGAACCCAGGCCGCTTTGGCTCCGTCGATCACCGAGCCTCCTCCGACGGCCACGATGAAGTCCGGTTCGAATTCGGTCATGGCCTGGCCCGACTCCCTGACATTATCCAATGGGGCCTCAGGCAGGGCCTTATTCCAGATTTTTGTGGTAAAGCCTCCGGCCTGCAGAGCCCGTTCCACCTTGGCGGCCGATTTTTCGGCAATGGTATCGGTCACCAGAAAGGCCCGTTTGCGGGAGCACCTGTCGGAAAAGACATTAACGGCTGTCACCCCAAGGGCCGGTCCTTCGGGGAGTACATTGGCGCCCATAAAAATCTTGGGAGTGGCGAATGAAGAAGAAAGACCCCTCATGGAAGATGCCGACGCCAGCGGGAGAAGACCTTTGAGAATAGGATCGGTAAACCAGTATTCCATAACATAACCTCCGTTTTGATGGGTTTCTTGTTTGAAGCTGCCAGGATTCAAGGAGGAAGAGGAATAAGGCCTTATGGCTTGAACCTACTACCCTTTTAATCCTTCCTGGGTGATGATGGAAAATGAGGACATTTACAAGGTGCTTAATTTTTTTTTAAAAGTTTTCCGGGAAAGTGTATAAGAAGGTTGCTGATGAAGTCAAGATGTCAAATTTGACATAAAAGAAAACGTCATGCCACGCTTTTGATTTGGCGTGACATCTCAAATCATGAAAATAGGCTAATAGACTCGAACCTTATTTCGTGTTAAAAAGAGGAATTAATTGCCGACTACCCGCCTTCCATGGTCGGCAGAAAAAGGACTTCGCTGTCTTCCTGGAGGGATTCATACAATCCCATCCCGCTTACTTCACCGTCCACCACCACGGTAACATAGGGATTAAGGGCTTTCCCTTCACAAAAATGGTCCCGGATACCAGGGTGGATGGTTTCCAGGTTGGCCAGGGCCTGGCCGACGGTATTACCCGGGACCCGGATTACTCCCTGGTCTTCAGTCAGGTGGCGTAAATCCGGGGGAATCCAAAGCAGCGGCATGGCTACCCCAGTTTTCCCATGGCCCGCAGGACCCTTTCCGGAGTCATGGGCAATTCGAACAGTCGAATTCCAAGGGCTCGGTTGATAGCGATAGCAACGGCCGCGGGCGGCGGGACCACCGGAGGTTCGGCGACACCCCGAACCCCGTAAGGATGGCCCGGATTGGGGACCTCGACCAGAACCGTTTCGATCAGGGGAACATCGGTTGCCGTCGGCATCCGATAGTCGAGAAAACTCCGGTTGAGCAGTCGGCCCTGGTCGTCGAACTGATATTCTTCGGAGAGCGCCCGGCCGATTCCCTGGGCCACGGCGCCCTGGATCTGTCCTTCGACATGTCCCGGGTGAATGGCTCTCCCCACATCCTGGATGGAGGTACAGCGAAGGATAGCGACCTTTCCGGTTTCCGGATCAACCTCCAAATCCACGAGGCAGACGGAAACAGCGCTGCCGACCCCTTTGGGCTCAAGACTGGCGGTGACAAAGATAGGTCCGCCGGTGGAAAGCACCTGAGCGGCCACTTCTTTGAAAGTGAGGCGTTTGGCCGGATCGGAATCGGTGGTGAAAGTCCCTTCGCCATAAGCTACCGTGGAGGAATCGATATTCCAAAGCAGGGCCGCCCGTTCCCTCATCCTTCGGATCAGCTCATCAGCCGCTGTTATGGCGGCTATGCCGGTAGCAAAGGTGGTGCGGCTTCCTCCGGTGGTAGCCGTATAGCCAATGGAGCTGGTGTCTCCGGTAAGCGGGTGTATCTCCGCCAAAGGAATCGACAGCCTTTCGGCGGCCTGCATGGCGATGGCGGTTCTGGCATTGCTGCCGACGTCGATGGACCCGGTGATCAGGTTTACTGAACCGTCGTCATTGACACCCAGGGAGCAGGTGGATTGCAGCGCATTGTTGGGCCACCAACCGCAGGCAATCCCTCGTCCTCGACAGGGTCCCTGGAGGGGCGTCTGGTAATGATCCGTTTTCATGGCCGCCTGCAGCGTTTCCATAAATCCGATGCGGGGATAGACCAGGCCGTCGATTTTACGGGTTCCCTGCCTGGCCACATTCCTCAGCCGGAATTCCATAGGGTCCAGGCCGAGCTTCTCGCTCAACTCGTCGATAACGTTCTCATAAGCAAAGGTGACCTGAGGAGCATTGGGAGCTCGAAAAGAACCGCTTTTCGGTTTGTTGACGAAGACGTCGTAACCTTCAATACGTCCGTTGGGAATATCGTAGGGAGCGAACATTAACCTGGCCCCACCGGCGGCCCAGCTGAGCCCGCGATAGGCCCCTGTCTCGAATATCATAGTGGCGGTGGCCGCGGTAATCCGGCCTAGGCGAGTCGCTCCCATCTTGACCCGGATGAAGCAGCCGGTAGAGGGGACCGTGGCCGTGAAGACTTCCTCCCGGCTCATCACCATCCTGACCGGTCGTCCGGATTTCCTGGACAACAAAGCCGCTGCCGGCTCCAGGAAGGCGGCGCTCTTACCACCGAAGGAACCACCTGGTTCCGTGGGAATAACCTGGATATGGGCCATGGGGATAGGCAACAGCTCGGCCACATCCCGGCGTACGAAAAAGACACTCTGGGTGGACGACCAAAGCTTAAGCTGCCTTTCCGAGGTCCAATCGGCAACGGCGGCCGTGGGTTCGATATATCCTTGATGGATCGTGCCTATCCGAAATTCCCGCTCAACAATAACCTCAGCCTGGGCGAATCCCGTCTCCGGGTCTCCTTTAAGGTTTTCTACCCGAAAAGCCACATTACCACCCACGCCCGGTCGGCCTTCTTTGGGAATATTGTCTTCATGGAGAATCGGGCTGTCTTTCTCCAGAGCCCGGAGGGGATCGAGAACCGGTGGAAGCACCTCATAGTCCACGTCGATCAACTTTAAGGCCTCCTCGGCCAGCCAGGGCTCGGCAGCGGCCACGGCGGCGATGGGATGGCCGCAGTAAAGGGCTTTATGGCGGGCAAAATAGCTGTCCCGGAAATGACTGTATCTGGGCTTAACCCTTTCCTGATTGGCCAGGTCTTTGGCAGGCCAGAGGTCCCGCCAGGTGACGACGGCCAAAACACCGGTGAGCGCTTCCGCCCGGCTGGTGTCGATGGACCGGATGCGGGCGTGGGCGTGAGGGCTGCGCAGGATCTTGCCCTGGATCATCCGGGGCAATTTGATGTCGCCGGTATAGGCCGCCCGACCTGTTGATTTATCCACCGCGTCCTGGGCCAGCGGACGGCTGCCGATTACTTTGTAATGGACCCCACCTTTTTCCTCGTCATCCTTCTGGTTGATGGGTTCGCTCATTGGGGCACCCTCCCTTCTGTTTGCTCTCGATTCCGCAGCCGTAAAGCGGCTTCCTTAACGGCCCGGATGATTTTGTCGTAACCGGTGCACCGGCACAAATTTCCGGCCAGCCAAAAACGGATCTGTTCTTCCGTAGGGTCAGGATGGCGATCCAGAAGGGCTTTGGACGCCATAAGCATCCCGGGGGTGCAATAACCGCATTGGATGGCGGTATTATCCAGAAAAGCCTGCTGAAGTTCGTGGAGATTTCCGTTTTGGGCCAGGCCTTCCACGGTCATGACCTCCTGTCCGTCGATTTCCGCACCCAAAACCAGGCAGGAATTCACCAGCCGCCCGTTGAGCAGGACGCTACAGGACCCGCAGTTACCGTCGTTGCACCCTTCCTTGGTCCCTGTCAGATTGAGAATATCCCGGAGGCAATCCAGCAAGCTCTGGCGGGGATCGCAGAGAAAATCCACCTCTTCGCCATTAACGCGCGCTTTTACCCGAACTTTATCGGCCATGGGTTTCAACCTCCTTGATTTTTCCTTTTCCAAATGATCGTGCTCTATCGACCGCGTCCATCAGGGCCCGTTTGACCAGGACCTCTACCAAATGGCGGCGGTAGGCTACCGTCCCGCGCATATCCGTAATCGGGCGAGCCGCCTCTTGAGCTATGGCCGACGCTTTGCTGAAGATCTCTTCATTGGGAACCTGACCGATGAGTGTGTCCCCCGCTTCGCCGATCAGGATAGGGGTTGGAGAAACAGCACCCAGGGCAATTCGAGCGGAAATGATCTTCTGCAAATCATCGCTCAGATCAACCCTGGCGCCGACTCCCGCCACGGCGATGTCCATTTCATTACGGGGAATAAAACGCAGGTAGCGGGCGCCCGAATTAGGAACTGGCGGCGGCACCTGAAGGGAAACAAGCAATTCGCCCGGTCCCAGAACGTTGGTCCCCGGACCGGTAAAGAACTGCTCTATACCTATGAGGCGTTCGCCCTGAAGTCCGAAAATCCGGCAGCGGGCCCCCAGGACCATCAAAGTCGGCAGTGAGTCACCGCTGGGAGCGGCGTTGCAGACATTCCCCCCGATGGTCGCCCGCCCCTGGACGGCAACACCCCCGATGAGAGAAGCCGAGTCAACTATGGCCGGATAAAGGTTTTGGACCTGTCGGTCCTCATAGATAAGGCAGCAAGGCACGGCTGCACCAATGGTCAGCCCTTCTACGGGATCGTAGGACAACCGGTTGGTCTCCTCAATGCCTTTGATATCGACGATGAGGTCAAGATCAAAGCGGCCGGCGCGAAGCTGGACCAGCAGGTCGGTGCCGCCGGCCATGGCGCGAACCCGGAGGTCTGGTTGGCCCAATAAGGCCGCCGCCTCCCGGAGCGAGGTGGGCGCCTGGTAGGCAAAAGGTTTCATGGGGACTCTCCATTTCTATTTAAGACACTTAGCTTTATGAAAAAAATATCTAATAAATTTTTTGAATTTTAAATAAACAAACTATCATCAACGTTTTATTTCAAATCCGCCCAGTTATTTCCCTCGGAGATTTGAACCAGCAAAGGGACCTGCAGGGTGATCACTCCCTCCATGATTTCTTTGACCAGGGCTTTTAAAGCCGGGATCTCCTTGGGCGGGGCTTCAAAGACCAGTTCGTCGTGGACCTGGAGAAGCATACGGGACTCCATTCTTTCCCGGTGCAGGGTTTCCTGAATCCGGATCATGGCCATTTTGATCAGGTCGGCGGCCGTACCCTGGATAGGGGTATTGATAGCCGTTCGCTCGGCGAACTGCCGCACCGCCCGGTTCGAACTGTTGATATCCTCAATATGACGGCGGCGGTTAAAAAGGGTGGTGACGATTCGCATCCGGCGGGCCTCGGCCAGGGTGTCTTCAATATATTGTTTGACTCCCTGGTATTTTAAGAAATACTGGTCGATCATAATCTGGGCTTCACGATTATTGATCCCCAGTTCTTTGGAAAGCCCGAAGGCGCTCATCCCGTAGAGGATCCCGAAATTGATCACCTTGGCCTGACGGCGCATCTCCGAAGTGACCTCTTCCGGGGGGCAATTGAAAAGTTCGACCGCGGTCCGGCTGTGGATATCCTGCCCTTCCCGAAAGGCCTGGACCAGGGTTTCGTCGGAGCTGTAATGGGCCAGGATGCGCAGCTCGATCTGGGAATAGTCGGCCGATATCATAATCCATCCCGCTTCGGGGATAAAGGCCTGCCGGATCCGGCGTCCCTCTTCCGTGCGAACGGGTATGTTCTGCAGATTGGGCTCGCTGCTGCTCAAACGCCCGGTGGCGGTAATGGTTTGATTAAAAGAGGTGTGCAGACGCCCGGTTCCGGGGTGGATCAGTTTGGGCAGGGCGTCGATATAGGTGGATTTAAGCTTGCTTAAGGTGCGGTAATTCCAGACCTCAGCCGCCAGGGGATGGTGCAGGGATAAATCCTTGAGGACTTCGGCATCGGTAGACAACCGGGTGCGGCCTTTGGTTTTTTTCCCTTGCGGGAGTTTGAGCTTTTCAAAGAGGATAGTGCCCAGCTGCTGGGGAGAATTGAGGTTGAAGCGCTCTCCGGCCATTTGACAAATCTGCTCTTCCAGTTGAAATAATTTGACCTCCACTTCTTTGGAAAAAAGGGACAGGGCCTGACTGTCCACCCGGACCCCATGCATCTCCATTTCGGCCAGGACCGTAATCAAAGGCATTTCCATGTCCTGGAAGAGGTCTTCCAGGCCCTCGGTCCGAAGCAAGGGCTCCAGTTTTAAGGCGCAGGACAGGGTGACCTCGGCATCTTCCGCCCCGTAGGCAATAGCCTGTTCCACGGGCACTTCACTGAAATTCTTGGCCTTGGACCCGCTCCCGACCACTTCTTTGTAGGTGGTCAGACAGCGCCCGGTAAAGTTCTGGGCGATCTGAGTCAGATTGTGAGTCCTTCGGGAAGGGTTCAACAAATAGGAGGCGATCATGGTATCAAAGGTGATCCCCTGGTAGGCCAGGCCGTATCGCCTCAGAATGATCCATTCGTATTTGATATTCTGCCCGATCTTTTCGATGGCCGGATCTTCTACGATCCCTTTCAGCAGGTCCAGCACCAGGGGCAGGGGAAGCTGGGCCGGCACCCCTAAATAATGGTGGCCCACCGGAATATAAACGGCCCGGCCTTCCTCATACGACAAACCGATCCCGACGATTTCGGCGCGCATCGGGTCTTCGGAGGTCGTCTCCAGGTCCAGGGAAACCCGCCCGGTCTTCTTTATATTTTCAACAAAGCCCTCAAGCTCCTTAAAATCGGTAATGCCCTTAAATTCTCCCTGAAAGGGAATCCTCTGGTCCTCCTTCCCCCCCAGGTCCTCCACAAATTTTTTAAAGCCCAGTTCCTGGAACAATTTTTTTAATCCGGAAACATCCTTGGGCCGGATGGTCAGGTCTTCGGGGGAAAGGTCCAGGGGGACGGCGGTATCAAGGGTGACCAGGGTGCGGGAAAGCAGGGCCTGTTCTTTATATTGAAGCAGTTTTTCTTTCAGTTTGGGCGGGGTGACCGGGGTGGACTCCTCTAAAAGTTTTTCCAAAGAACCATGGGCCTGAATCAACTTGACGGCTGTTTTTTCACCGATGCCCGGGACACCGGGGACGTTGTCGCTGCTGTCCCCGGCCAGACCGATAATATCCACCCATTGGGATGGGCTGGTTCCGAACCGTTCCTGCATGGTCTCCATAGTGAAGACCTGGTTTTTCAGGGTATCCCACATACAGATTCCGGGGGAAATCATCTGCATCAAATCCTTATCGCCGGAAACAATGACCACCTCAAAGCCTTTGGCCTCCGCTTCCCTGGCCAAAGTGGCGATGATATCGTCGGCCTCAAAGCCCTGCTTCTCCAGAATCGGCAGGCCGTAGTCGCGGCTGACCTCTTTGATGTAAGGGATCTGGACGACCAGGTCATCGGGCATGGTCGGCCGGTGGGCCTTGTATTCTTCATACAGGTCGTGACGGAAGGTGGGTCCTTTGGCGTCAAAGACCACGGCCAGATATTCGGGATTTTCCTGCTCGATAATCTTTTTTATCATCTGGAGAAAACCGAAAACGGCATTGGTAGGCATCCCCTGGGCATTGGTCAGCCGGCCGATAGCAAAAAAGGCCCGGTAGATATAGGAACTGCCGTCGATCAGATAGAGTTTGGGCTGCTTGGGCATGAAGGTTTTTCCTTTAGAGAGATTCTGAAAGTTGGGGTACCTTATCTCTGGCAAACTAGCATGAAATATTTGTATTTTAGCTTTTTTGGGTTTATAATGGAAGTATTATATTAAATCCTAGAGTTGAATCAATGATAAGGGAAATATGGGCCTAATTAAGGTTATCAATAAATGTAAAATGAATGAACAGCCCTCGGATTTTTCTTATTGGCAGTCGAAACCTTATGAAGAACGGATTGGGGCTTTGGAACAAATTCGACGGGAATATAACCAATGGAGATACCATGCTGAGCAAGGACTTCAAAGAGTTTATAAAATTATTAAACAGACATAAGGTTAAATATCTGGTTGTCGGGGGCTACGCGGTAGCATTTCATGGGCATCCCCGCTATACTAAGGATCTTGATATCTGGATAGAATCGTCAATCGAAAATGCAATGAACTTAATGAAGGCCTTAGATGAATTCGGCTTTGGGAGTTTGTCAGGTCTTTCTCAGGAGGAATTTCTCGTTTCGGACCAAATCATTCAGCTTGGGTTTCCCCCCAACAGGATTGATTTGTTAACAACAGCCGCAGGCCTCGATTTTGGAACTTGTTATCTTTCCAAAGTTACTACAGCGATAGACGGACTTCAAATTGATTTCATTGATATCGAAAATCTAAAAAAAAATAAACGATCTATCGGGCGTTCCCAAGACCTTGCCGATATAGAAAACTTGTCATAAGTTAAACTGTGAATGATGTGGAATTTAAATCGCCAGGATTTTAAATTCATGTTTGAAGAAATCCTTTCCAGGCCGCTCCTTTTTATAAATCCTCATATCAACTTTCAATACCTAATTGAAATTGTAAAACAGTTAGAAATTTAAGGAGAAGAATAATGGCGATACAAAATCAACCTGTCGTTAAAACCACATTGGGCCGGCTTCAAGGCACTATCGAAGACCAGGTCCTGGTTTTTCGAGGCATTCAATACGGCCGGTCGACGGCCGGGAGATGCCGATTTAAGCCGCCGGAATCGCCCGAACCCTGGAGCGGTGTGCGTCCGGCCCAGAGGTTCGGACCCATCTGTCCCCAGGGTGGCGCCCTGGCCGGCAATGCCCTGGCCGATCAGCGCACCATTGGACCTTTACCCTCATTACCCCTCAGTGAAGACTGTTTGTATCTGAATGTCTGGACGCCGGCCGTTCAAGACCGGGGGAAAAGGCCCGTTCTCTTCTGGCTGCACGGCCGGGGTTTTATCGAAGGCGCCGGTTCCGAAGGCTGGTATAACGGCGCCAAACTGGCTCAGAGCGGTGACGTGGTCGTGGTCACCATCAATCATCGGCTTAATATTTACGGTTATCTTTACCTGGCCGAACTGGGCGGAGAGGAATACGCTGCCAGCGGCCTCAACGGCCTGCTCGACGCCGTTCTGGCCCTGCAATGGGTCCGGGATAACATCGAAGAATTCGGCGGCGATCCGGACAACGTCACCATCTTCGGCGAATCAGGCGGCGGCGCCAAAGTCAGTACCCTGCTGGCCCTGCCCCAGGCCGCAGGGTTGTTTCATAAGGCGATCATCCAAAGCGGCCCCGGCCTCACGGGTCTTCTGCCGGCCACCGCTACGGCCTTTGCCGAAAAAGTGCTCGAATATCTGGAAATCAAGAAAGACCATATCGATAGACTTCAGGAATTATCCATCGACCGGCTCAATGAAGCCTTCCAAAAACTGGCCGGAGCCGGACCGGCCGCGGCCGGTCTTATTGGGCCAGTGGTGGACGGCCGCCTGTATCCGCGGCATCCCTTTTCTCCCGACGCCGCGCCCACAGCGAAGAATATTCCGGTGATCGTCGGCACCAACAAGGATGAAACGGCCCTTTTTCTGGCCGCCGATCCCAGACGGCGCCGATTGACCGAAGAAGAATTAAATCAAAGGCTGGACCGTCTCCTGGGCGGGCGCAAGGATGAGATCCTGGCTGTTTACAGAAAACATCGTCCCCAGGACACCCCCTGGGACCTGCTGATCGGCATCAGCAGCGAAAGCATGCGCCTCCGGTCCATTCAATTGGCCGAAGCCAAATGGGCCGCGGCCGGAGCGCCGGTTTACCTGTACTGGTTCACCTGGGAGAGCAATTATATGAAAGGCCTGTTCAAATCCGCTCACGCCCTGGAGATCCCCTTCGTTTTCAACAATCCGGACATCGCCCCC
>JACQYK010000032.1:0-19318 GCA_016208255.1 Deltaproteobacteria bacterium
AAACAAAAGTTCCGTTTTACCAGTAAAACTATTTTTTGTAACGCCCAGATGGGTCCCCGACAAATAAAAAAATATTGCGCCCTTTCCCCTGATTCCCAAAATCTGCTGGAAAAAGCCATGGACTTTCTGGGATTGAGTGCCAGGGCCTATCATCGCATATTAAAGATCTCCCGGACCATTGCCGATCTGGAAGCCTGTGAGAATATCCTGCCCCATCATGTTTCCGAAGCCATCCAGTACCGGAACTTAGATCGCCGTCTCCTTTAATCTAAAGGTGGAACTATGTTTTCCGAAAGAATCTCTGGAATTCTTAGGAGAGACCCGTAGAAAGGAAGGATGATCCCTAATGATAGAAAATAAGACAACGGCGGAAAGGGAAAACACACGTCTTCAGTTTGAGATGTTGCTTTCTGAAATTTCAACCGCTTTGATAAACGTCCCCCATGATAAGATCGACAGGGAACTTGAGATTGCCCTTAAACGCCTGGTAGAGTTTCTCGGCTTTGACCGGAGTTCGATTTACCAGATATCCGGTTTCAAGGTATTGTTAACCCATACATGGGCGGTCGACGGCTTCAAAAACTTAGAACGTGCTATACCCGAGGTGCAGCTTCCCTGGATTTCTAAAACAATATTGAACAATCGTTTGATCTATTTTTCAAAAATAGATGATTTGCCCGCCGAGGCTGCTCAGGAAAAGGAGTTTTATAAGAAACACGGTCTCTTGTCAATGGTGATCGTCCCCATGATTGTTAGTACTGGCTTTATTGGTTCCGTTTCTTTTGGAGCCTTTAGAGCCGAACGCTCTTTTTCATCCGACCTTTTAGAGCGGATTCGCCTGATAGGAACGATTTTTGCCAACGCCCTTCAACGGAAGATGACCGAAAGATCTCTTCAGGATGCCCTGGCAGAGGTACGCAGCTTAAAAGATCAGTTGCAGGCGGAATGCGGATACCTGAAGGAAGAAATCGAACTACATTTCGTCCACAAAGGCATTGTCGGCCAAAGCCAAGCCTTGAAAAAAGTATTGTCCCAGATCGAGCAGGTGGCCGTCACCGGTTCAACGGTCCTGCTTCTGGGAGAAACAGGGACGGGGAAGGAACTGCTGGCCCGGACTATTCACAACCTGAGCCCGCGCAGCCAGCGGGCTATGCTTAAAGTAAACTGTGGGGCTTTGCCCCCCAGCCTAATTGAAAGCGAACTTTTTGGCCATGAAAAGGGTGCTTTCACCGGCGCATCTTCAAGACAACTCGGCCGCTTCGAAGTGGCCGACGGGTCCACGCTTTTTCTGGATGAAATCAGCGAGCTGCCACTAGAACTGCAGTCCAAGCTGTTACGGGATTTGCAGGAGGGCCAGTTTGAACGCCTGGGAAGTCCCAGGACGATCAGTATCGATGTGCGTATTATCGCCGCTACCAACAAGGACCTCAATAAAGCCGTCCGGGAAGGCTCTTTCAGACAGGATCTCTTTTATCGCCTGAATGTTTTCCCTCTGAAAGTCCCGCCGCTGCGCGATCGCCGGGAAGACATCCCCGATCTGGTTTGGGACTTTGTCCGGGAGTTTGAACCGAGGATGGGCAAAACAATCAAAAATATTCGTAAGGAAAGTCTGGATGCCCTCGGGAGCTATGATTGGCCGGGTAATGTCAGGGAGCTGAGAAATGTCATTGAGAGGGCCATGATTCTATGCAAAGGCTCAATCCTGCATTTCGATATTCAAAAAGATCAAGCCGTCCATTCCGAAATCTCCGAACCGTTCACCTTGGAAGAGATTGAAAAAAAGCATATTCAATACGTCCTTAATAAAACAGGCTGGCGTATTCGAGGCCGGGGCGGAGCGGCTGAAATACTAGGACTTAAACCCACCACGCTGGATTCCCGCATCAAGAAATTAGGTCTAACCCGTCGCCCTTCAATACTCTGATAAATCGTAGGATATCCGATATTTCGTAGTTCTCCATAAAAACCAAATCTCCCCATCTATAACTCCTTGAATTCATAAATAATAAATTCCTATAGTTTCAGAATAATTGGCATTTTCTTTGCGAAGTAAAAAATAAGTTAATAAATTATTCTTCGCTGGGGATTGTGGCACCACGAAATCATGAAAATTGTTCTAAGGGGTCAAGAAGTCAAGGGACTGCGGCGAGCCCTTCAACAAGTTCAGGGCCTTGAGTTGGTCGAAAAGGCTCAGCCGATACGGGCCAGGTTTCAGCCGCTCGACTTTGTCAAGCCATGTAAAAGGTTCCCACGGGGGACCGCGGGAAACGCTTGGAATTTAAAACCCCTGAACCCTTGAAACCTCGAACCCTGTTTTTTTATTTTCGAACTAAATGTTACAAATAGGGGAGAAAGAAGATGGAAGAAAAACAATACCAACTCAGCCGAAGGGCAGCCTACACAACCTTGATCGTCCTATCTATACTGCAATTGATAGATTTTGCAGACCGTTCCATTCTGGCCATTTCTCTTCCGTATATTAAAAACGAATTCAGCCTGACCGACAAACAGGCCGGGATGTTACCGGCTCTTCTTCAACTCGGAATTGCCATCTTTACCGTTCCAAGCGCCATGCTAGCCGACAGGTGGGCCCGCCGCAAGATCATCCCTCTTATGGATCTGGTTTGGAGCACCTTTACCCTTTTAACCTCCCTGGCCACCCGTCCCTGGCATCTTTTTGTGGCCAGGTTCATGGTCGGAAGCGGTGAAGCCGGCTATGCGGTGGCCGGTCAGACCTGGCTGAGTGTCATTTTTCCCAAGTCCGCCAGATCACGGGTCATCAGCATATTTACCATGTGCCATCAATTGGGTCTTGCCCTGGGACTTTTTATGGGAGGTTTTCTGATCAGCAGGACGGGGATGTGGCAGGTGCCCTTCTATTTCTTTGGGTTTATCGGGCTGGCTATGGCCTTCGTTGTTTATTTTCTACCGGATTATAAAGTATCTAATCAAAATGAAGCGCTCTTTGACAAAGCTTATTTTAGATCCTGGGGAGAGATATTCCGGATTAGAACCTATGTGTTCAATATGATCGGGTTAATTTTTCTTTATGCCGGGGCCAACTCCATCCCTTCCTGGACGCCTACCCTGCTGATGAGGGCCTATGGCTCAGGAGTCGCCAAGGTTGGTATGACCCTCGGGTTTCTTGGATTATTGACTTTTTTTTCACCCCTGGGTGGGTTTTTAGCCGACCGATGGCAAGGGCGTGATCAATGTGGAAGGCTGAAATTCACTACCCTCCTGATTATTGTGACCATGCCCGTCGGGATAGTTCTTTGGGCGAGCGCGGGGATCATCCCCTTTTATTTGTGGATGGTTGGGTATGGCTTCTTGTTAATTTGTCTTGCTTTTTTACACCCCGTTACCCAAACCATTATGCATGATGTGGTTCCGGTCAGGGTGCGGGCCTCGGCCTTTGGCACCCAGAATTTTATTGCTCAGTTACTAGGCGGCTTTACCGGTCCTTTACTTGTGGGAGTTATCTCCGATTCCTTCAGGAGAGGTATCAGGGGGTTGAAATGGGGGCTGGGAGCATCAACCGCCGTCATGGCCCTGACTATTATAACCATGACCATCAACATGAAATATTATCCGTCAGACAGTTCAAAAATTAGTGATGTCGTCCTAGCCGAGAAATAATCATTAAAGGAATTTCTAAAGAAAAATTTGTTTATAAAAGGAGAATCCCATGATTCAAAATGCCATCTTTATCATGTTGGACACCCTGCAGTTCAACTATTTGGGCTGTTATGGAAACGAGTGGATCAAGACCCCGAACATCGACCGTCTGGCTGCGGAATCCACGCTTTTTGAAAACGCCTATACGGAAGGTCTTCCCACGATTCCCTGCCGGCGGGCGATGACGACCGGCCGCTACACACTGCCTTCCAAAGGCTGGGGTCCCCTCGATGCGGAAGACACCACCGTGGCCGATATGCTCTGGGGCAAAGGGGTGCATACCGGGCTGATTTTCGACACCCCGCCCATGCGTCTGCCCAAGTACGGCTACCAGAGAGGGTTTTATGATGTCATCTACGGCGCCCATGGTCACGAACTGGACCATGAATACTATCGTAACGTCAAACGCGAAAAGGCCATGAAGGTGGAAGACTATCTGGAGAATAACGTTATTAAAAACTTCGAGAACGACCCGATTTTTTTCCCCTACCTTCATCATACCCAGGAGGAAATGGAGTGTTTGCTCAACATGCGCCAGTTCTGGAAAAGCGATGAAGACAGCCATGTCGCAGCCTTGGTAAAGAAAACGAACACCTGGCTGGAAGGCCTGGACCGTCATTTTCCTTTCATGCTCTGGTTGGACAGCTTCGATCCCCATGATCCCTTTGATCCTCCGTCTGTCTGGGAGGGTTTCCCCTGCCCTTACGACCCCGATTACAAGGGTAAACCCATGTTCCAGCCGCCCCAGGGGCCGGCCAAGCACTACACCGAAGAACAGCTCCATCATATCCGCATGCTTTTTGCCGAGAAGATCACCATGGTGGACAAATGGGTGGGGAAGCTACTGGATAAAATCAAGGCTCTTGGGCTGTGGGACAACACCCTGATCATCCTGACTTCGGACCACGGGCATCCCACCGGCCATGGGGAACACGGTCACGGGATCGTTCGGAAGTGCCGCCCCTGGCCCTACGAGGAACTGGCCCACATTCCCCTTCTGGTGCGGGTGCCGGGCGTCGGCGAGGGGAAAAGAAATGCCTCCTTTGTTCAATCCGTGGATATTACACCGACCATTATCGACTACCTCGACATTCATCGTAAATCCACCCAGTATGGAAAACATGTCCTGGATGACAACGTCAGTGATGTCGACATGCAGGGCGAAAGCCTTCTTCCCCTCATACGTGGGGAGAAGGAGAAATTGCGGGATTTTGCTATCGCCGGGTACTATGGCTATTCCTGGAGCATCATCCGTGACGATTATTCCTACATTCACTGGGTCAGAAAGCAGGACGCCGAGAACCTCCAGGAGACGCTGGAAATGTTTACTATCATGTACGATACCGGCGGACGGGGTGGAGGGAAGGCCGCCACCAGCTCCCAGACTGAAGAAATGTGGTCCTGCACCCCCGGAGAAGTTCAACTGCCGGACCAGGACGAGCTCTACGACCGTAAGACGGATCCGTTTCAACTCAACAACATCATAGACAAAAAACCGGAGATCGCCAAGGAACTGCTGCAGCAGCTTAAATCATATATGGCTCAGCTAAGGACCAGTTGAGGAGTTTCGGACAACAAAGTCAGGAGCGCCAATGGAAACAATGACTATCGAGCTCAGCGAAGCGGATTTCAATTCCCAAACCGCCAACCGGAAAGGGCTTCTTCTTTTTTACAAAATGAATTGCCCGTTCTGTAAGACCATGGAAGCGGTTATTGATAAGTTTGCCAAGGCCCACCCGGACGTGATCCTTTTCGGCGTTGATTTTGAAGGGCAAAAAGCGCTGGCAGACCGTTTCCAGGTCGAGCGCGCGCCGACGCTGCTTGTCCTTAAGGACGGCCGGGTGACAGCCCAGAAATCCGGCCTGATGAATCCCAAGGAGCTTGCCGCCTTCTATCAGCAGGCCTAAGATCCATCGGGGCAGAAGGCGGGTTTTCAGCAACCCGCCAGTCATGATAGCGAAAGTTAGAGCAATGACCCAAAAACAGGATTTTGACCTCATCATCATCGGGGGCGGGATTGCCGGCATGACCGCTGCTATTTATGCCGCCCGGGCTAATCTTAAAACCGCCATTGTCGAACGCCAAGTATGCGGCGGACTGGTGAATTCAACGTACGTCATTGAGAACTTCCCTTCCTATGTTTCCATCAATGGGATGCAACTGATGGAAAAGGTGCATGAACAAGTCCTGCACCTGGGTGTTCAGGTGGAGCAGGTGGCCGAAATAATGGACCTAAACCTCGAAGGGGTGTTGAAACGAGTAGAAACGGACGAACGTTTATACCAGGCCCCGGCCCTGATTCTGGCTACCGGTTGCGATCCTATTCGGGTGCCGCATTTAGATCACTGTGAACAGGTGCACTATTGTTCCATTTGCGATGGCCCGGCCTACAAGGGAAAGAGGGTGGTTGTGGTGGGCGGCGGCAACAGCGGCTTCGACGAAACCCTGTATCTGCTGTCCCTGGGTATCGAAAGTGTGACCATCGTCGAATTGATGGATAAATGCCTGGCCGACCCGATTACCCAGGAGTCGGTTGCCTGGCGCAGCAACGTGGAGGTCTGTCTCCAGACCCGGATGAAGGAGATTTTTATGGAAGGCGGCTGTTTGAGCTCCGCCCAATTGGAAAACACTTATACTGGAAAGATACGAACCATCCCGGTGGAGGGAATCTTCGTGTTTATCGGCCAGCGGCCCAACACAGGGTTGTTTGCGGACAAGGTGAGGTTGTCAGAGCGGGGCTATATTTTGGCTGACCAGGATATGCAGACTAATCTGCCCGGAGTGTTTGCCGCCGGAGATGTGGTTGAAAAGCGCTATCGACAGATCCCTACGGCTATGAGTGATGGGGCTGTGGCTGCTTTATCTGCCGGAGCCTTCCTGCGTCAGAAGAGCCAGCTCTTAAAGTGAGGTTCTCATGAAGATTGTTTTCCGAATAATGGATACGGACGCAAGCAGGGCCCAACGGGCTGAGACCTTGCTTTATGCAACTATGAGGACCAACGGAATAGAGGGACGGGTCGGCCAGGTTTTCGAGCATCTGGAGTTCAGCCGTATGGGGCTGAAAGATCTTCCCGCCCTTGAACTCAACGGATTTGTCTTGTCCCAAGGAAGGCCGTTAAGCGAGGAGTTGCTGGCCGACATCTGCTGGAGACTGGCAGAGGCTCGACAAAAAATAGATGTTAGAACATCTTAAAAAGGAGATTTGAAATGAAAAAGAACTTAAAGTTGTTCCTGATGGCTTGGTTGTTTATCTTAGTATGGGTACCCGGTGTATTCGCTGCCGGGAAAAGTACTGACCCACCCAAATACGGCGGCACTCTTACTATTTTTGAGATTGCTCCTGGTATTAATCCCATGTCCTGGGACAATGCCGATTGGGTATGGAAACATGGGTACGATACCGGGTTCTATATGGAACACCTGTTGATGGGTGATCTCCGGAAAGGACCGAGAGGCACCAACCAGTACGATTTCCAGGAAATGGCCTGGATTCCACCCGAGTTCGTCCGAGGGGAGCTGTTGCAGAAATGGGAGGTCAAGAAAAAATCTTTGCAGGTTATTTTTCATCTCCGCAAAGGGGTGATGTGGCAGGAAAAACCAGGGATCATGAAAGCCAGGGAGTTAGTCGCCGATGATGTAGTCTACAGCATGAACCGTGTCAAGAGCGCCCGAAGGGCCATGCCGAACCATATAGATTTTATCGATCGTTGGGAGATTATCGACCAACATACCCTTATCATGCACATGAAGGAATGGGTTGCAGACTGGCAATTCCGAATGGGGTTTGGTGCCTACACTGCTATCCAGGCGCCGGAGCAGGAGAAGGCGCCGGGCGGTGCGAGCAAATGGGGGAATGCCTGCGGCACAGGGCCATACATGCTCACCGAGTATAAAGATGGGCACTCCCAGACTTACACCAAAAACCCGAAATATTGGGATTCGGAAATCATCGGCGGCAAGAAATATGAACTCCCCTTTACCGATAAAGTGGTGATGATGCTCATCAAGGATGAAGCTACCCAGATTGCCTCACTCAGGACAGGCAAAGTGGATCTGATGATGACCATCAACTGGAAATATGTCGATGACCTCAAGAAAACCACGCCTCAGATGCAATGGAAACGCGTGTTAGTTGGTATTAATTCAGCGATGGCCATGCGAATGGATACGAAGCCCTTTAACGATATCCGGGTCAGACGGGCCATGAACTTGGCCATTAACAAGAAGGAAATCATCGACTCCTTTTATAAAAGGAATGCTGAACTGTACACCTATCCTTTCCCTTCCACATTCAAAGAGATATACACCCCTCTGGAAAAACTTCCACCCTCGGCCAGGGAGCTCTTCAGCTACAACCCGGAAAAGGCCAAAAAGCTTTTGGCCGAGGCCGGTTACCCCAAAGGTTTTTCCTTCAGGGCCCAAATTTCAAATCAAAGTCAAACCGACCTCGACGTTGCGGCTATGGTGGTGGCCTATCTGGCCAGGATAGGCGTTACGCTGGAACTGGAACCTATGGATTACCAATCCTGGCTCAGTATGCTGACTAAAAAGACCTATAGTCCCGGATTATTCTTCCAAACCGGTCATGGTACCCCAATTCAGGGGATCCGGAATAAATTTCAAACCGGCCAGACCTGGAACACTTCTATGATGAGCGATCCCTATATGGACAAGACCTTGGAGGAGACTCTCACAAACCCGAACCTGACAGATAAAAAGGTAAATGAGGTGTTGAAAAAACTGATTGTTTATGGCCTCGACCAGGCCCCGGTTATAATTCTGCCCCAACAATACGTCTATGTGGTCTGGTGGCCCTGGGTCAAGAACTATTATGGAGAAAGACGTGTCGGTCAACAACGATCCGGCCCGATCCACGCTCGTGTCTGGATAGACCAGGAAATGAAAAAGAAGATGGGCTATTAAAAACCGGACACGGCCACCCGATTAGTGTTTTCGTAAAAAAGGGGACAGATGCACAAAACAGATCTCGGGTTGACGCCGATTTAATCAATCTTGGAGGAAGAGAAAATGAAACGTTCAGGCCCTGCTTCTTTAAACAAATCGCAAAAAGATTTTAAACTTCCCGAATCAGCCTTAAGCAATACCACTAAGCCCAACCTCATCTATTTTCATGTGGATAATCTTGGCTTTGGAGAATTGGGCTGTTATGGAGGAGGCGAGCTCAGAGGCGCTCCGACCCCACGAATCGATCAATTTGCCAAAGAAGGATTCAAGCTTCTCAATTTTGCTCCGGAAGCACAATGCACTCCGACCAGGGCCGCATTGTTGACCGGCCGATATGCCATTAGAACCGGTTGCCATTCCGTTCCCTTCCCGGGGGGGCAAGAAGTTGGACTGGTGGCCTGGGAAAAAACCATGGGGGATATTTTGTCGGAAAATGGATATGCCAGTGCCTGTTACGGGAAATGGCACCTTGGGGAATCGAAAGGAAGATTTGCAACCGATCATGGATTCGATGAATGGTATGGTCCTATTCGATCCTATGATGAATGTCTTTGGCCGACCAGGGCCGAATATAATCCCGCCCGGGATTGTAAATCGCCGATTATGGAAGGGAGAAGAAATGAAGAAGTAACCAAGGCCATCGATATGATGACACCGGAAGTACGCCGGGATATTGACCTGGAATATTTAAAAAGAACAGAATCCTTCATAGAGAAATGTATTTCCAGAAAGCAACCTTTTTTCCTGTATTTTAATCACTCCATGATGCACCAGCCCACTATTCCGCGACCTGAATTCATGGGAAAAAGCGGTCATGGCGATTTCGCCGATTCCATGTTGGAACTTGATCATGATTTTGGAAAATTATTGGACCTGGTTGAAAGGAAGGGTCTTTCGAAAAATACTATCATCGTTTTTGCCGGCGATAACGGGAATGAAGAAACAAGACCCTGGCAGGGATGCTCCGGTATTTGGGAAGGTTCTTATTTTACCGGTATGGAGGGTTCGCTCAGAACGCCCTGTTTAATAAGGTGGCCGGAGAAAGTTCCTGCTGACCGGCAATCCAATGAGATCGTCCATGTAGCCGACATGTTTACCACTCTTTTAAGGTGGACAGGGTTCGAAATACCACAAGACCGAATAATAGACGGAGTGGATCAAAGGCCTTTATTGGAAGGGACCTCAGCAGAGTCGGCCCGAGAAGGGTTTCCTTTCTGGAATGGGGATAAACTATATGGAATAAAATGGAAAGACTTCAAGGTGGCCATGGTTCAACAGAATAATTTTTGGGATCCTGTTCAACCTTATGCCGTACCGCGTATTTATAATTTAAAAACCGACCCCAAGGAAAGAAACCATGAATCCGTTTATTATGTTTGGGTCGCCGAACATTTTGGAAAAATATTACAGGATTTTATGCTCTCCACGGCTCAAGAACCACTAATTCCAGCCGGAGCCCCACTCGATTATAATCCTTATAAACCAAAAATCGGAAGGTAGGATTGTGAAAAGCAGGGACAAATATATCCTGGCCATTGATCTGGGCACTTCCGGTCCTAAAACCGCTTTAGTCTCTATTTACGGAGAGGTATTGGACAGCGAGTTCGAGGGTACCCCCGTTATCCTGCTTCCCGGTGGCGGGGCCGAACAGGACCCGGAGGGCTGGTGGATGGCCATCATCTCAACAGCGAAAAAACTGCTGGATAAAGGATTGGTTCCGACGGAAGATATTGCCGCTGTGAGCGTCACCACGCAGTGGTCCGGGACGGTGGCGGTCGATAAGGATGGTAGGCACCTGATGAACGGCATCATCTGGATGGACTGCCGGGGCTCTGAGGCTATGAAGGACCTGCTGAAAGGACTTATCAAGATCGAAGGGTATCCCCTGTTTAAGATGATGACCTGGCTGAAATTGACGGGAGGCGCACCCTCGCAGTCGGGGAAGGACTCGATTTCCCATATCCTCTGGCTGAAAAAGAATTGCCCGGAGATCTATCGAAACACCTATAAATTTGTTGATCCCAAAGATTACATCAACTTGCGTTTCACAGGCAAATTCGCAGCCACCTACGATTCGATCCTGCTCCATTGGGTAACGGATAATCGTGATTCGTCCCGCATCGTTTATTCCGACAAGTTATTAAAGATGGCCGGCATCGAGCGGGAGAAGTTGCCCGATCTGATTCAAGCCATGGATATTTTGGGACCGTTAAAAAAGGAAGTAGCCGCGGAGCTGGGTCTGAATCCCGGGACGCCGGTTATCGGCGGTACGCCGGACATACCGTCGGCGGGCGTGGGGTCCGGCGCCGTCCGGGATTATGAAGGTCACCTGTATATCGGGACTTCATCCTGGATTTCGGCCCATGTCCCTTTTAAGAAGACCGACATTAGTCATGGTTTCGGTTCGTTCCCGAGCCCTATCCCCGGACGATACCTTATTCTCTCTGAACAGGAATGCGCCGGCAAATGCCTGACTTGGTTGAAAGACAATGTGCTTTATCATAAGGACGAACTCTTGTTGGAAGAAAAGACGCCGGATATTTACAAACTGATGGATAGCATCGCGGCGAAGACGCCGGCGGGCGCTAAAGGTGTGATTTTTACCCCCTGGCTTTACGGAGAGCGTACGCCGGTTGAAGACCCCCATATCCGGGCCTCCCTGTTCAACCTCTCGCTGGAAAATACCCGGGAAGATATTGTCCGCGCCGTTTTTGAGGGTGTAGCCTTTAATACGAAATGGCTGCTTAACTCGGTGGAAAAATTCATGCGGCGGCCTTTCGAATATCTTAACTTTGTCGGCGGTGGCGCCAATTCGGACATCTGGTCGCAGATCTTTGCCGATATCCTGGACCGGAAGATTCGGCAGGTCAAAGGCCCGATCTATTCCAACGCCCGGGGAGCCGCTTTTCTGGCGGCAATCGCCTTGAAAGTCATCACCTTGGAAGACATTCCGCAATATATCAAGATTAAAGCTGAATATGCGCCCAACCCGGATCACCGCAAGCTTTATGACAACTTGTTTGCCGAGTTCACTAATCATTACAAAACCCAAAAAAAGGCCTGTAAACGGTTAAATAAAGACGCAAACAGCGGATGCGCCTTGGAACCATAGCGGCCATCAAGAAAAGGAGGTTCCATCCTATGGAATATCAAGAGATTTTATCGAGGCCCTTACGCCCGAATAATGATCAAGCCCTGAAAAAGACGGTGAACATATGGGAGTATTTGCTGTCTTTAATCCCTAAAAGTTAATGTTGGAATCGGTCACATTTTTTCAGAATTTCTATAAATAACTCGTAAATATTAATCAAGAAGGAGAGTAACCCCATGAAAGAGAAAAAAACCACCAAAGCTGTAAAAAAAGAAATAGACGCCTTTGCCGACAAACCCATCGCTTTACCCGAAGGCATTGACATGGAAAATCATGTCATCGCCACCTATTGGATTCAAGCGGATCGGAACATGGATATGACGACCATGGGCCAAATTCTGGCCATTGAGCAGACGACGGGCACCTGGGTTTCCGTTCCCGGCGAGACGCCGGAGGTCCGTGCCAGTCATGTCGCTAAAGTCATCGGTGTTTACGAGGCCCCTTCTTATGAGTACCAAGTGCCGCCTGAGGTTACCAGCCGGCAGTATATTCTACAGGTCGCCTTTCCGGCGGCCAATGTCGAGGATCAGCTCCCCATGATGTTGACGGCGATCATCGGCAACATTTCGTTGGTTCCCAATTTCAAACTGTTGGATATCAGAGTGCCCAAAGCCACACTGGACCAATATAACGGCCCGAAATTCGGTATTGACGGCTGGTGGAAGGTCCTTGGCTTGAAAAAAGGCCGCCCCCTGCTCAACAACATGATCAAGCCCTGCAGCGGCTACCCGTTGGAAGTTGGGGCACGGCTTTTCCGGGAGGCGGCCCTGGGCGGCTGCGATGTGGTCAAGGACGATGAGCTGATCGCCAATATGCGCTATAACGACGCGGTGAAAAGGGTCAAGGCCTACATGAAAATTGAGAAAGAGGTCTATGAGGAAACGGGGGAGCACACTATTTACACGGTCAACGTTACCGACCGCCTGCCACGGATGTTCGATCTGGCCAAGCGCTGTGTCGATGCGGGAGTCAACGGCATGATGGTAAATTATCTGGCCGTCGGACCAGAAGCGATGCGAGCCCTGGCCGACGACCCGGCCATCAATGTACCCATCCTGGCCCACATGGATCTCGCCGGAGCGTTCTTTATGGCCCCCAACCAGGGTATTTCTTCACCGATCATTTTTGGTAAGATTTCCCGATTATGCGGGGCCGATGCTATTGTCCTGCCCTTCTCCATGGGAGGGAAGGCCTCGTATATGCACGATCGTTTTATGAATACCGCGCGCAATTTGACCTATCCTTTCGGCCGATTGAAACCTACGATGCCCATGCCTTCCGGCGGCATCACGCCGGCCAACGTGGCCGATATCGTGGGCGCCTGCGGTAAAGACATCATGATTGGTTCCGGTGGCGGTATTCATGCCCATCCCCAAGGGCCGAGGGCCGGCGCCCGGGCATTGCGTCAGGCTATCGATGCGTCAGTTAAAGGCCTAAAATTGGAAGAGTATGCCAAAGACCATGAAGAGCTGGGCATCGCCTTAGGCATCTGGGGCAAGAAAACGGAATTTAAAATAGAGGAAAAAAATTAATAGAGACCCTAGTTAAGATTTGCGTGTATGACACGTTGAAAAAGATTTTAGCTATCATTTCGAGATGTCAAAAATTAGGGATGATGTCTCTGTAATTACAATAATTAATCTTTAAAATTATTCAATAGATTAGAAAGGAGTAGGGAAATGTCAAAAGTTACGGTTTTAGGAGGGAGTGGGATAGTTGGAAGCATAGCTGCGGAGACGCTGGCTTCAAGCGGGGTATTTTCCGATATAACGTTAGCTGACATTAACGTTGCCGCAGCAAAAAAGCTGGTTAGGAAAATCAAAGGAACCAAACTCTCTGCCGTTGAAGTTGACGCCGAAAGTCCCCAGAGCATAAGAAAAGCGATTGGCGGATCAGCGGTTGTCCTGAACTGCGTTGGGCCATTCTACAAGTACGGCCCTACTATTCTGAAGGCGGTGATAGAAGCTAGAACCAACTACGTCGATGTATGCGATGACTTTGATGCTACAGAGAAGCTTCTAGCCATGGATGATAAGGCAAAGAAATCTGGCGTTTCTGCGCTAATCGGAATGGGGAGCTCTCCCGGTGTGGCCAATGTTCTGGTCAGGTTCTGCGCTGATTCTCTGTTCGACCAGGTTGAGGTGGTCGACATCTATCATGCCCATGGCGGTGAGAAAGGGGAGGGAGCGGCGGTGGTGAAGCACCGTATCCATTCCATGAAGATACCTGTACCGATGTTTCTCGATGGTAAATTTACCACGGTGAATCTCTTTGAGGACAGCGGGAAGGCATTGGAGGAGGAGACTGAGTTTAAAGATGTTGGCACCTATAACGTCTACGGTTATCCTCATCCTGAAACCATAACCCTGCCCAAGTATTTGAAAGGCATTAAGAGGGTGACCAACCTGGGACTGGTGTTGCCGCCGGCTTATGCTGAGCTGATAAAAGGAATGGTTAGGCTGGGTATAACGAATGAGAAGCCAGTCGGGGTGCAGGGCCAAAAGGTTATCCCTCTGGAATTTGCCGTCGCCCATATACTTTCCCAAAGGGAGAGGCTGATGAAAGAGGCTGGGATTAATCAGCCTATGGGTTGTCTCAAGATTGTGGTTAAAGGATACAAAGACGGCGGGAAGAACACTTATATTTTCTCGATGTCTTCGAAAGGGCAAGGCATGGGTGAAGGGACAGGCATACCGGCGGCTTTAGGCACTATCCTCATGGCCACTGGAAAAATTACCGAAAAAGGTGTCTTCCCACCTGAGGTTTGCGTTAATCCTCTGGACCTGCTTGGACTAGCCAAAACCAAAGTGAAGACTGTTGTCGGTAGGGGCTTCCCTATTGCCATTGAGCATATAAATAAAGATGGTAAAGCTCAGAAGGTTAACCTGTTTAGCTAAAAGTGACTCCGGTTATAGTAAAATTCTAAAAAAAGGAGAACCAATTATGAACAAGAACATGTTTGCCCCTGTCAAGGGAATCGGAGGGCATTGCGCCCTATTTATGCCCTGCAGCCTGAGTATTGCTGTGATTATCCTTGGTGTTCTCTTCGCTGTAATCGCACAAGCCGCAGACTTTAAATTTGGCGAAACTACTCTTAAGCTTGACGGAGCCCTCACCCTGGGCACGGCCATGCGCACAAACGATCGAACTGAGAAATACTTAAACAGTGCGGATGCTGCTTCAATCGGAGTAGTGGGAACGACTAATCAGGCGCATAACGGGGATGATGGCCGACTCAATTATGGGAAGGGCGATATTGTATCAACGGTGCTTAAGGGCGTGGTTTCCGGTGACCTTAAATACCAAAATGTCGGTCTCTTCGCTCGTGTTAGGGGCTAGTATGATTATACCCTCATTAATTCAAACGTACCCTATGGAAACTTACCGAACGGTTATGCCAGAAACAAACCTTTGAGTGATGATGGATTTGATTCTTACGGAAAATTTACCGGTGTGGCCCTTAATGCGGGTTATTTTTATGGGGACTTTGATTCCATAGGAACAATAAAGTTAGGATATCAGAATATGAATTGGGGCCTGCCCAGTATGTTTCGTAACGGTTTGTCGGCCATAGACCCGGTCGGTGGCAATGCCGCGGTTCGGCCAGGGGCCTTGCCTGAAGAAATAAAAATACCGATTCCGGCCATCTCCGCCAAACGCAAGATTGGGTCAGCGATCACAGTGGAAGGCTTTTATCAATTCGCTTTGTACCGAACGAAGCGGTCGATTGCGGTACGTTTTTCGCAAAAAACGACTATTTCGGGCAAAGTTCCTGTAATCGGGTTATGATTGGTCCCAATACGCTTACGGATGCTCAACAGATTGCCCAGGGATATACCGCCAACCGATCCGGAGACAAAGTTCCTGCCAATGCCGGGCAATTTGGGGTCGGCCTGACGGCTAAGAGTAGCGACCTAAAGACGGATTTTAGCGCTTATTTTGCTAATGTTGATAATACCAGTCCGGTGGTCAGTGTATTCAAATCAACGCGGACCAATCCCTTTCTTCCTTTAAACCCCGATGGGAAGAATGGATCCTATTTCATGACCTGGCCAGAAAATGTACAATCCCTGGCATTGAACTTCAACACCCGCCTGACGGATTTGAAATTCTTCGGCCAACTGGTCTATCAGCCCAACGCCATTTTTAGAATTAATGGCAGTGACCTGCTGAACGCGGCCGCCAGCAATACAGCGGCTTCTTTGATTCGCCAGACCTACAATAGTGTCCCATTGGGAGGGATCTATGATGGTTACGACCGGCATCAAATCTATCAGATGAGTCTTGGTGCAGAAAAGGCTTTTAGGGAGGTGCTTGGAGCAGATATGATGATTATCGGTGGCGAGTTTGGAGCCAAGTATGTACCGGACCTTCCCGATGTCAATCAAGTTCGTTATGGGCGAAGTGATGTTTTTGGAATTGGTCCTGTTTCAGGTTTCGCCTGCAATAGCGGAACGGGCTGCTCCAATGATGGATACGTTACGAGTACCGCCTATGGCTACCGTCTCCGGGTGGCCTTATTATATCCGAATGTTTTTTCTAATGTGGATATCCTTCCTTCGATCACTTTTGGACATGATTTATCCGGGTATGATAATGAAGAAGTTTTTTTTGAAGGGCGTCAATTCTTACGGTTAAGTCTACGGGGCGAATATCGGAAAAAGTATTATATGGAGTTGTTGTATGCGCCGCAATGGGGCGGAAATTTCAACCTGAACAATGACCAATCTTACGCATCTTTGACTTTGGGGATGAAATTTTGATACCAGCATACCCGGATCACTGACAAGGGACTGCTCCCCTTTGGCGGGGGAGGAGTACTTCTCAGGCCTGCCCTTGTTGAGCAGGAGACTCTGACGGCGACTGAGGCGCTCCGCAGCGCCTCAGTCTAGTGACTTAGCCTCTTAATCTTTTTTGACGGTATGGCCGTTAAGGGCATAAGGACCAAGGTTGTATCCTAATGTCTCCCAGTTCTGAATATTAAGAGTTCTACCCTTATAAGAACAGGTCCTATGAGCACAGACTGAGTAATTGACAGACAAATGACAGGAAGCTTAATATAAAAATTTTATAATTGAGAGAAATTCTTAAAGGAGGTCTGTGAAAAATGGCAAATAAACCCAACATTCTTTTTATTTTTCCGGATCAACAGCGGGGAGACACCCTGGGGTGTGTCGGGCATCCCGTCGTGCGCACTCCGAACCTGGATGAGATAGCCGGCCAGGGTGTCACCTTTACGCGCTGTTATACCAATTCGCCCTTATGCGCTCCAGCCCGGGCCTCACTGCAGACCGGGCAGTATGTTTCTCAACACGGAGCGTGGAACAACCAGATCGTAGCCGACCCTCGAAGCCCGAGCTATGTTCGTAATATCCGCGATACTGGATATCGTACCGCCGTCATCGGTAAGACCCATCTCTGGAAACACGGGATCGGTGAAGCCACCGGGGCACACACCAACGACAACATTCAGATCATTAGGGACTGGGGATTCGAGGATATCCATGAACTTACCGGGCCTATGGCCTCCACCGGCCACGACTCTCCCTATACGGATTATCTCAGGGAGAAGGGATTGTTGAAGGCCTACCGCGGATATCAGATAGAATACGTCATTCGTAACTATCTCCTTAAAATGACCAAAATTATTCCGGCAAGGCTCAAAGGCCTCATGGAACAATATTCCCTTTCCATCGATGTGAATGACGAGAGCCTCTGGGAGGATCCGCCTATACCCATACCCTCTGAGGACCACTATGACAGCTATGTCGGTCAAAAATCCGTAGACTGGATAAAGGCCTACGATGACGAAAAACCCTTCTTCCTGATGGTGGGATTTCCCGGCCCCCATGATCCCTTTGATTCCCCTCAAGAATACAGGGCTGTCTATAAACCCGAGGACATACCCCTGGGAATCATGGAAGCCCCGGAGGCGCCGGTTCCGGAATACCTCCGGAGATTATTAGTTCTCTCCGGTCTCGATCGAATGACGGCCTCCCACATGCAGCATATGATGGCCGCCTATTATGGAAAGGTCACCCTAATCGATGACTATATAGGCCGGATGATTGGTGCCCTGGAAGAAAAGGGGATGCTGGATAACACCTGGATTGTCTACAGCTCCGACCACGGCGAGTTATTGGGCGATCACAGGCTGTGTCACAAAATGACCTATTATGAAGGCGCCCTGCACATCCCCTGCATCATCAGGCCGGCAGGCGGAGTCAGGGGTTGGAAGTCTGCGGGTCTGACAGATCATCTCGATCTCACGGCCACCATGCTGGATATAGCCGGTGCCAAACCCTTCGAGCACTGTGACGGGCGTTCCCTCGCGCTGAAGATCGCAGCCGGCCCTGATGCCGGCGATGCCCAGAAAGGTAAGGAACGGATATACAGCGAACTTGGTGGCATAGCGGCGGTATTCGATGGTCGTTTTAAACTGGTCACTGAAATCAAAACCCGGGAACCTCTACAGCTCTATGATCTGAAAAACGACCCCAGGGAACTGCATAACCTGGCCGAAAAGGATTCCCATGAAATCATTCGCCGGGATTTACTCGGCAAACTGGAAGTTCATTTATCTAAAAATCTGGATAAAGACCGATTCAAGATATTCGAAGAGAAGGGAGCAGCGCGTTTTCAGGATATTTGAAGGGAAGGGAGCAACCCGTTATTAGATTTTCAGAAAAGAGATTGAAGATCCGGCAAACCACCCATTCCAGACCCTATCTGAGAAGATGGAGATTTACAGCCAAAGATGGCCCGGATGCAGAATCCTTTAATTCCTCCGGTGCCGACATATAGCAAAGGCCTCCTCTCCCCCCTCCCCCAATGCCCCAGGGTAGCCGGATTGATCCTTAATTTCCGGGACGACTCCTTTTGGGTCATCCCCAATACCCGTCGAGTTCTGATTATCCTTTCTTCAAGGCCAACTTTTGTGGTATAAGGATCATATCCAGGAACTTAATGGACCTTGGGGATTTGATAAAGGGACGGGCTGGATCGGATATTCTCCCAGTTATAGACCGTTTGGGTGCTTACTTCTTCTGCTGCAATAATCCCAAAGCAGAACGCCTTTTTCTGAGGTGATCGCCCAAGGTAACGGGGTCCCCTTTTTTTGGAAAATATGAAAGTTTTATGGAAGTTAGCTTTACATGGCAAAAAGGCAACGCAGGTATGCCCCTGCGGTTTTTTATCCGATCCGCAGCGGGAGTGTCATTGTACTTATCCGCAAATCCAGCGCTATAAATCAAAAATATCCGGTCCCCTGCTGGATCGGATCGATCTCCACGTGGAGGTCCCTTCGGTGAAATTCAAAGAATTGGCCGGACAGTCCGATGGAGAATCCTCGACGACCATCCGGGAAAGGGTCAAGAAGGCCCGGGAAAAACAAAAGTTCCGTTTTACCAGTAAAACTATTTTTTGTAACGCCCAGATGGGTCCCCGACAAATAAAAAAATATTGCGCCCTTTCCCCTGATTCCCAAAATCTGCTGGAAAAAGCCATGGACTTTCTGGGATTGAG
>JACQYK010000032.1:19429-48418 GCA_016208255.1 Deltaproteobacteria bacterium
AAGATCTCCCGGACCATTGCCGATCTGGAAAACAGCGAAGATATTGCACCTCATCATGTCTCGGAGGCCATCCAATATCGGAACCTGGACCGTCGATTGCTGTAGCGATTCTGAAAAAGAAGTTATTGAACGCCGGTCTCCTTTTTTCAAGGCCTCCTTTTATGATAGCATATAGATTGTTTCTTAGGAACTTAATGACTTTGGGAATTTGATAAAGGGATGGACTGGACTGGTTGATTTCCCAGTTTTAAACGTTCGTCTCGCTTACTCCCAACAGTTTGGCAACATCTTTCTGTAGCAAAGATCTTAAGGAAAACCGCCTTTTTTTGAGTGATCGCCCAGGGTGACCGGTTCCTCTATTTTTGGAGAAGATGAACTTTTGCCATCAGTTAGCTTCATATGGTAGAAAGGCAACACAGGCAGGGACGTTTAAAGCTCTGAAAATAAAAAGCCAGCCCGTTAATAACGATCAATGATGGAAAGGAGAATTTATGCAAAAAATGATCGGCGAGATAGCTGGAAAAGTTTGGAATATTTTGGGGAAGAAAGGACGTGTTGATATTTCAAGGTTTCCTCAAATTCTGAAAGAGAAAGGGGAAATTGTATACCAAGCCTTGGGATGGTTGGCCAGAGAAGATAAAATAGAATTCCATAAAAAAGAGGGAAGGACTTTTGTATCGTTGAATCACAAGGAACAGGAAATATTTAAGAAATCTGATTAAATCTTTTTACTAAGTGAATCGGATTTCAAATTTTAGACAGCTCTATAACAGGATCATCTAATTAAGAAAAATCGACAGGGGTTGTCCATATAACAAGCCTGTGTCGCTCTATTCCAAGTATTATCAATATACAGTGTTCCTGCTCAAGAAATAAAGGAATTCCACTATGGATATTCTCAATAATTTATTATAAAAAATTTAAAAAAGCTCAATAAGAAAAACTTCAAAAATACAATAAAAAACTCGAAAAAACATGAATGTTGATCATCAGGCACCTCCCATCCGACCTTACAAAAAAATTCTCTTCATTCTCTTAGTCGTTTTCTTCTCATTTTCACTCATCGGTATCGCCCTTGATAAACATATTGCCAAAATTTCCCCAACTTGCCCCATATGTAAGGTGAAAACTTCACTCAATGGCCTTGAATCTAATTCACCATTCCAGTCTTATCGCCTTTTCAAAACAAATCCCCTCCAAAATCATTCAAAGAGTGTTGACAAGATCGAACCGGGTCAAGGTACTTATTTCTCCGCAGGCCTTGAGACCGACCGGCTTGGCACGATCTCTTCCTCCAGATAATTGTGCTCACAGTGAATATTTGAACCAGGTTGGCCAAAAAAGGCGCAGAAAATATGGTTTTTTGGAATAACCACTACTCCTATCTCTCAAAAATGTCAGAAATCGTGAAGGTTGTCCAAAAAAACTTACCCGAGGTGAAACCTCTGCTTGTCCTTTAGGGAGGGAGAAGAATCTCTCAGAATAAGGAAGGTAACCATGAGTATCCCCGAAAAGAAAGTTATTCTTCTCGTTGAAGATGAAGCTTTAATCGAGGTAGTTGAAAAAGAAATACTTAATCACCTCGGCTATGAGGTTATCACCACAAATTCTGGTGAGATGGCGGTTGAAACAGTGTTAAATGATAATAATAAAATTGATCTTATTCTCATGGATATCAATCTTGGACAAGGGATTGATGGCCCGGAAACCGCTGAACGAATCCTCAAGGAGAAGGACATCCCCATCGTTTTTATAGCCACACACTCTGAAAAGGAATATGTGGAAAAGCTAAAGAGGATTTCATGCTATGGCTGCGTCTTTAAACCTTCCGGAGAATTTGTTCTAAACTCCTCCATTGAAATAGCTTTGGAGCAATTCCAGGCAAGGAAAAATTTGCAGAAAAAAATGGAGCGGCTACATCAGATGATGAAAATATATCAAGAGACAGAAAATGAAACCTTTCTTAATGAAAATGAAATCGGGTCTGAATGTTTCGAAGCTATCAACTATAATCATTAGAACCGAGAGATCTGTTTATCTTTTTTGTTAACTCCTTTTCTTTCTGATCATCAAGCCTGATTGGGCAAGGCTGGACTTAGAGCGGTTATTTTTGAATCCAAATTAGCCCCCGGCGGCGGGATGTGGGGCGGGGGCATGATGTTTAATGAAGCGGTACTTCAAGAAGAATCAGTCCCGATCGCCCAAGAGATGGGTATGCGCCTGAAGGATCAGGGAGGCGGATATTATACCTTTGACTGCGTTGAGGCAGCCGCGGCCTTAACCTTTCGCTGTATTCAAGCCGGTACAACGATTATGAATGGCATCAAGGCAGAAGATGTCATGTTCCGGGAAGAAAATGGGCAAAAGAGAGTCTGCGGACTGGTTCTCAACTGGTCTCCGGTGGTAAGCCTCGGTTTGCATGTTGACCCTTTGGCTATCCGGGCCTCCTATGTCTTTGACGGCACCGGTCACCCGGCTGAAATCTGCCGCCTGGTCACACGTAAGATGGACGTTCGCCTGAATAATGCCACCGGAGACGTTATTGGAGAATTGCCTCTTTGGGCCAATGAGGGAGAAGCCTTTACTGTTTCCAACACCAAAGAGGTTTTCCCGGGGTTGATTGTAGTTGGTATGGCAGCCAATAATGCCTACGGCGGACCCCGCATGGGTCCGATCTTCGGTGGCATGCTGCTTTCCGGTAAAAAAGCAGCTGAGATGATCAGGCGGAGCTTAAACGGGTAAGGGTCTCCTGAAAAAACTTTAAAAGAGATTTCCCTCTCAGACCGTGTATATCCGGTTCTGATAGTTAAATTTTTTCTTGACTATCCCTAACAAACCAGATTAATTAAAGAAAATATTTTTACAGGCGTTATAACTGACAAGTTCGTAAAAAGTCGCCGGAAGCCCGAATTCGTCATTCCGGTCGGTCGGCTTTGCCGACCTTAATAAGAGACTTCCGAAGGAAGTCGAGCGAAAGCCGGAATCCAGTGTTTTTAAGTAGTTATAATCTCCTGGACCCCGGCTTTCGCCGGGGTGACGACTTTTTACGAAGCCATCATAGCTGAGATTTTCTTTATTCCTTTCTTCCGAGCATCCTATTAAAGCATCTATGCAGTCATTGCAGTAAATGTCTTAACTTTAGGAGGGCTCCATGTCAAAATCGGGTATTTGGCTTCTCATCGGACTGGGTTTTTTCTTACTTCTTCTCGGCATTTTCATTAAATTTTTCTTGGTCTTAGGATTAGCGGCCATCGGTGTAGCCCTAATTTTTGGAGTTATGCCGAGGAATGGGAGCACAAGACCGAGGAATTGCAAAATCTGGAGCCCCGGTTTTGTTATGCCAAGCATAAAATCGGGGGCGGACTGATTCCGCTGATGACCGAAGATGTTTATCCGGCCCAGGAACTGATGGGTGTGGCCATGGAAGAATATCAAGAGATCATGGCTATTGTTCCCCTGGGGTTCAGATATTTAATTTGCCCGGCAAGATTTAATGGTTGAGGAAGAAGAGCGCCGGTCGAAGCTCAAAGAGGTCGCAGAAAAAAGATCTGCTAAAGAAAAAGAAAAAAAGCTCAAGATCGTGCCTAAGAAAAAAGAACCAGAGATTTCGCCGGAAGAAAAAATAAAACCATTGCCTGTAAGTCAGTCCGTTCCAATTGTTGAAGAAGAAAAAGTTAAGCTCAAGCCTATCAAGGAAAAGACCGAGTCCCATCACAAATATCTCCAAACCCTGATCAAAAAAATGGGAGAGGAAAAGGGCTATCGAGCCATCCTGGAGCAAGCCACTCCGGACGATCAGGGCCGGGTGGAGGTGGATGTCTGCCTGGAGAAAAACGGAAAAAAATCGCCTGTGAGATCTCCATCACCTCCACCCCGGATTACGAACTGGGCAATATCGAAAAGTGTTTGATGGCCGGTTATGAAAAGGTGGTCTTATGCGCCCCGGATAAAAAGGCCCTGGAGAAAATCAAATCTTTAACAGGCCAGAGGTTTACCGATCAGGATCAAGAGAGAATTTTATTTTTCCATCCGGATGAGCTCTTTTTCTTTTTGAAAGAAGAAGCGGCTAAAGAGGCCGGAAAAGAGGAACGGGTTAAAGGCTACAAGGTCAAGGTTAAATACCGGCCGGTGAAAGAAATGGAGAAACAAACCAAGCAAGAAGCCGTGGCTAAGGTGATTATCGGGCGCTCAAGAGGATAGAGGGGAAGTAGAGGTTTTAACAGGAGAAATCATTATCTTTTAGTCACATTTTATAGTAAGCTTTTTCTTATCAAATATTTGGCTAAAATCCACGGTTTTTTTTGATGGTGTAGTTGAATGCTATCCTTACGGAATTTGCGATAACTTTGTGCCTTAGTTCCTATTGGGAGTCGGCCGGAATCCAGGAAGTTAAATTTACAGCCTGCGGACTGGACCCCGGCCTTCGCCGGGTTTGCCTCGGTTTCTATACAAGGGCTGGCTGATCAGCCAGTCCAGTATTAATTTTAAACCAACATAAGATTGGGATCTAAAAGTTTGATTTGAATGGTGACAAAGGATTTAGAATATCAAGATGACAGTGGATCACACATCTGGGAAGCAGTGGGAAAGATTGGGGTTGCATTTATTGGATCCCAAGTCGGAAGACCTGGGGGATTACCCAAAATAGGATTCTCAAAAGATGGAACATTATTATACAAATCGTTTTTCGTACTACACGAACAAATAATCAAACCGCATTTGCTACACATTTCAATAGCCCCCTTTCTATGGAATATAAATTTTGTAAGAAGCATAACAATATGAAGATTATTAGAGATATCTAAATCAAAAAGAGAGACGAGAAAATGGCTATGCTGAACGTCACCCAAGACGATTTAAGGGGAATTTTATCTCAATTAGATCAGGCTATTTACAATCACAATCAATGGTATGAATCTCTTTTGCGTACCTTAGTCTGCCATCTATCTTATGATAATCGAGACGTGGAGAAGGATTCGCACCGAAAGTGCCGTTTTGGGCAGTGGTACTATGATCACACCTCTGCCGACCTCAAAACGCATCCTGGTTTTATGGCCATAGAAACCGAGCATAAGCGCATGCATCAGCTTGCCGCGAATTTACTGCTGACTGAAGCGGCGGGCGAGACTATTTCCCTGCTTGATTATGAAAGCTTCAATCATTCTGTTAATATCCTGCGTCTCCAGCTTCAGACATTGAAACACGAGCTGGATGATTTATTGTACAACCATGACCCCCTGACCCGCGCCTACAGCCGGATCGGGATGCTGACTAAATTACGGGAGTCGCAGGAACTGGTTAAACGCCAGGTGGAGACGTGTTGTATTGCCATGATGGACCTGGATCATTTCAAGAAAACCAATGACCTTTACGGACATTTGGCAGGCGATCAGGTTTTAGCCGCGGTGGCAGGCTTTGTAATGGCTCATATCAGGCCATACGATAAGCTGTTTCGGTATGGCGGAGAGGAGTTCTTGATCAGCATGCCGCAAGCAGATTCAAAATCCGGGTTTGACCTGATTGAAAGATTGCGTCAAGGGATTGCTGAAAGCAAAATTTCTTATGAAGGAAAGGAACTCCGCGTCACCGTATCATTTGGCCTTACTCGCCTCGATCCCGACGTCTCGGTCGAACAAACTATCGAGCGGGCCGACAGGGCCTTATACGCTGCAAAGAGTTCAGGGCGAAACTGCACGCATCTTTGGGATAATTCTCTCGACAGCAAGTGATGTCAACAACCCTGACAAATCACGGATCTACCAGACCAGAGAACATTATCACCGCAAGGATGGGACGGGCTAGTGAATTATTTACCAAAAGAGGCTGATAAAAAAAGGGGGAATGATGTCTGACAAACCAGACAAGCGAAGCCAAGTTCTTAAACAAAACGAGTTATCCCATCTAGCGGAAGACATCATAGCCAACATCGGCGTGGGATTCTACATCGTGCAAAATGGCCATTTTGTTTATGTCAGCCCTCTATTTCTTGATCTTAGTGGCTATTCGAATAAAGATCTCATAGGCGAATCCTCTCTCAATCATGTTCACCCGGATGATCGAGAAAAGGTTAGGGAAAGGGCGATAATAAGTTTGAAGGGAGAAAACCCTGAGGCTTATGAGTACCGATTTATCAGGAAGAATAACGACCTCATGTGGGTCTTGGAAGAAGTCCGATCTATTGTATTTAGAGGACAGCGCGCTACCCTGGGAAGTTTTTTGGATATTACCGAACGCAAGAACATGGAAGAGAGGATACGCCAATCCGAGGAGAGATATCGGACTATATTGGACGAGATGAATGAAGCCTATTTTGAGGTAGACCTTAAAGGCAACTTTACCTTTGTCAATGATGCGCTCTGTCGGAGATCGGGCTACTCCAAAGAAGAATTCCTCAAAATGGGCTACCGAGCGCGGGCAGCTAAAGACTCTCAAGATTCCCTTTACAATGGCTTCAACAGCGTATTTCGGACAGGCGAACCAGTCAGGAACATTCCATCTAAGGCGGTCGCGAAAGATGGAACCATACAGTTTGTTGAAGTTTCAGTTTTACCCCTGAAAAACGAAGAAGGGAAGATTGTAGGGTTTCGGGGGGTTGGATATGACGTAACTGAACGAAAAAGAGCCGAAGAGCGGATTCAATTCCTAGCCACACACGATGCCCTGACGGGTCTGCCCAATCGTCTGTTGTTCGGCCAACTGTTGAAGCACGCCATTCAGTCAGCTCAACGCTTTAAGAGACAGTTGGCCCTCTTTTTCATCGACCTGGATCGATTCAAGATGATCAATGACAGCCTGGGCCACGAGGCCGGCGACCAACTGCTGCAAGAGATCGCGACTAGGCTGAGGCAGGTGTTGCGGGAGATCGATATTGTCGCCCGCCTGGGCGGTGATGAATTTGTTGTCCTGATTGAGGAAGTGAGTAAGTCGCATCAAGTGACCAAGGTGGCCCGGAAAATTCTTTCTGCCATCATTAAACCGGTGGTCCTCGGGGGTCAGGATTACCGAATAACCGCCAGTATAGGTATCAGCATATATCCAAAAGATGCCCAGGATGATCAATCGTTAATGAAATCCGCTGACATTGCCATGTATCTGGCCAAGGAGGAGGGCAAAAACAACTATCAGTTCTACACCTCTGCTATTAAATCCCAATCTATTCAAAGACTGGCCCTGGAGACGCATCTTCGTCAGGCATTGGAACGCCATGAATTTTCGCTGCATTACCAGGCCAAGCTGGACTTCAAGACCAATCAGATCACCGGAGTGGAGGCTTTGCTCCGCTGGCAGAACCCAGACTTGGGGTTCGTAACCCCAACGCAATTCATTCCGGTGGCCGAGGAAACCGGGCTAATCCTTCCCCTTGGCCGGTGGGTGTTAAAAACCGCCTGTGCCCAAAATGTCGCCTGGCAAGGACAGGGTCTCCCGGAAGTCTGTACAGCCGTAAATTTAACTACTCGTCAGTTCATGGATGATAACTTACTCAGGAACATCCGTGACACTCTAAAAGAAACCAGCCTGGCACCGAATCTGCTGGAGTTGGAAATAACCGAAAGCATGTTGATGCAGAATCCCGACCGGATGATCAGGACTCTAACCGAAGTTAAAAACTTAGGTGTGCGCCTGGCTATCGATAACTTCGGTACCGGATATTCTTCACTGGCCCAGATTAGACGTTTTCCGATCGATACGCTCAAAGTGGACCGATCCTTCATACACTATCTCTCCAACGACTCTGAGGATCAATCCATAACCGAAGCGATTATTGCCATGGGCAAGACCTTAAGTCTCACCGTTGTTGCCGATGGCGTAGAAACCGAGGAACAAGAAGCCTTTTTGAGGGAAAAGGCCTGCGACCAAATGCAGGGGTATTACTTCAGTAAACCCATTACTCCCGACCAATTCGCCGAACTGCTTGCTAAGCATGTTATAGCTTCTCAGCAGATCGGAAAATAATTTATCACCATTACGTCCATGATAAAAATCCGTTCCCGGGGCTCATCCCAGCTATCCAAAGCTTTGGAGATTATTCACGATTTAATTCCCTCGGCCAAATCAAACTTCGGACGGCTGATTTTAAGGCAACGCAAGACACTTATTCTTCAGGGAATTTCAAAAACAGAACCCGTTGTCAATTGATGTAAATTTGTCTCGTTTATTTTTACTCCCAGACCAGGACCTTCTAACGGTCCTGCTTCTCCATCCAATCCAAAAGTAACATTTTCTTGGGTTATATTCTGTTTTAACAGGAATTGATCATAAGAACCGTCACAATACATGGAATCCCGGCAGAGGAGACTCAATATCCTGCCGGCAGCTGAGAGAATTCCCGACTCGCCCAGGTGGCAGCCGATTTGGAAAAAAAGATTTTCCTTCCGCAAGTAATCGATTATTTTAAGAGATTTTCTAAATCCCCCTAATTTGGATAACCGGATATTTATCATTTTATAGTGTCCTTCTTCGATAATTTTTTCGATATCCCCAAAAGAACAGGCTGATTCATCTGCCATTAAAAGAATCCCATACGCTTTCAAAGCTCCGGCGAATTCGGCAAGGGTTGGATCATCCGGCATCATGGGCTGTTCGACAACTTTCACCTGATATTTCCTTAACAGAGGGATATGCTTCAATCCAAGTCCATCGCTCCAAGCGCAATTAGCATCAATTTTTAAATCATAATCTTGCCCGAAGACTTCAGCTATGATTTCAAGGGCTTCTCTGTTGTTCTCAAGAACCTCTCCCATTTTCATCTTTATCTTATTTATTTTCATTTGTTTAAACAACCGACAACGGTCTCTTAGCTTCTGATTATCGCCCAGCGGGAAGGCTCCTCCGTAGAATATTTTTGAGGTATAATAATTGTGAGGGAAGAAATCGATTATATTTTGTTTTTGTTTCATCCCCCAGGCATCCAACAGGGCTGTCTCCAGGGCGCATAGGGCCGGATTGTAACTTTTTTCATCAGGGAGTTCGTCTATGAAATTCCAGATATCGGAAATTCCTTTCAGTTCCCAGGGAAACGAATTGTTTCGGATTACCTGATGGACTTTTTCAACCGCTTCTTGTTGAGAATCGCCGGTGACGTACTTTCGAGGGGTCCCTTCTCCGTACCCTTTTATTTTCCCTCCATCGGCGATGACTTCTACCACAATATTATCCGAAGAAGCAGTTTTGGTTAAAGCATGAGAAATGTCCATTAGAAAAGGGAGAGATATTTTATAGACCTTAACTTGTTCAATTTTCATCAATAGATGCCTTTTTCTCAACAGCGGAATTTGGAAGCCGGGATTCAGCGAATCCCCTTGACTTAATGGAATAACTCATCGGATTTTTTCCCTTTGGCAGTGTGGCGGGCAAAGATAGGGTGAATTTCGTCCCTTCATTGATCTTACTTTCCACCTCAATGGTTCCTTGATGATCCAACATGTTTTGATAAGCAATAAATAAACCCAGACCCGTTCCATTATGGAGACTGCTTTTGTGTTTGGTGGTAAAATAAGGGTCAAAAATCTTATGAATATTGGCCTGAGGGATTCCGGGTCCATTATCTTTTATTTCAATACAAATTTTTTGAAGATCTCCCTTTTCTTGAATTTCTTTTGTTCCAATTTCTATCTTTCCCCCTTTGGGGGTAAATTCAATGGCATTAGACAATAGATTTAAAATGACCTGTTTCATTTTTTCCGGATCCAGGTTGATCAATCCCATCCGGGAGTTGAAACTTTTTACAATCTTAATTTGCTTGGACTTATATTGCGGTGAGATCAAAAGGATCATTCTTTCGATCAGGACATGAAGGTCAGTGAGTTCAAAGCAGGATTCCCGGGTTTTGACCAGATCCAGAAGCTCGGTGAGTAAATTATTGACCCGATCGGTCTCCTCCAGGGCTATGTTATAAAATTCTTTTCTAAACTCTTCGTCATCATACTTCTGAGGCAAAATCTGCAAAAAGGTCCTGATGGCTACCATCGGGTTTTTGATTTCATGGGCCAGCCGGGCGGCCAGGTTTCCAAAGAAGGAAAGTTTATCCGCCCTGCTTAGAAGGTCCTGCGACCTCTTTAATTTTTCCATCTGTTCCTGGAGTTTGCTGTATAATCTGGCATTATCGATGGCAATAGCAATCTGCGGGGCAAAGACCTCCACGGTCTCCCGGATTTCTTTGGGGATCCCCTCACCATCAATGGCATCAGAGGCGATTATGCCGATGATCCTGGACCTGGTTATCAAAGGAACCACATAGACCGAGGTCGGCTTCCCCATGACCAAAAGGATATTTTCTCTATTTAATAATGAACTATTGACTTCAGGAATATATTCTGATTTTCCGGTATTGGCCACCCTGGCCATGGTGTTGCTGACCCGGCTTAGTGGAATTTTATAATCCATAATTTCCTGGGGGACGCCGCCCGGAAACCCCACAGCATATAAATACTCTAAATATCCTTTTTCTTCATTGACCAACATGATCAGGGCACGATGGACCTGACAAACATTGGACAGAATATTCATGATCACGGTTAATAATTGATTGATATCCAACACGGAAAGAATAGCTTTCCCCGTCTCCTGTATGGCCGTAAGCTGTTTAATCTTAAAATTCAACTCCAGATTTAATCGATTCACTTCGTCATATTTTTCTTCGATAATCTTTTTATCTTTCTCCATTTCCATGACGGTTTCCATAATGACGGATCGTGAAGAAAAAAATCTGGAGAAGACCTCATGAAACCGATTCCTAAAAGACCAGCTTAAATGAAATTCGCAATAAGGTGCCCCTTTAAAAAAACAGCATTTTTCCTCCAGTGAAATTGGTATCCCGCCCCAAATGATTGGGAAGAAGACATAAGCCCCCTGGTTGTACAAACACAGATCCTTGGAAACGTCCATCTGGGGATTCCAATGTAGTCGAACAACCGCGTTATTCATTTTATTTTCTACGAGTTCGACCTTTTTATTACGGTTCCATTTGTCATTCAGTCTTTGGATATGTTTAAGCGCTTTATTGTAAGACCAAAAGGCTTTAACGATTATTTGTTGGGTATAACCCAGAGAAGTCTTTTCAACGGCATGTTTGGCTATCTTATAAGCGGCCATTTCATCTTTGAGAATCAACCTGGCCCTTTTATATATTTCTGAAGCGATGGTACACGAAATCCAATTATTAGGGTCCCGCAAAAAATCTTCTGGATCCGGATGATTATCAATTTCTGGATCAAGATGGCCAAAAAGGGTAGTATATTCTTCCGGCTTGAATTCTTTGACGTAGTCAAGGACGGCTCTGGTATTAATACAACTGACTTCTTTTTTCATGATCCGAGAGGCCTTTTACCTTAAATGGATAACCGACGGACACTCCTTTGACCAGACATTTCATTTCTATATTTTTGGGTGAGCTCGGGAAGTATCTTTCGAAATTGAGCCAGACTGGGACCTTGGACGTTCATTATCTCTCTGTTGCCGGTTCCTTGAAAGCATAGGTCCGGAATTATATCATCCTTTAAAGCTTCGACGGGTAATCTGAAAAACGGCATTATGCCCATGATGGCCTGCTGAAGTTTGGGTGTGAGGTGAGAGAGATTAAAGATTGACTCCGTATATCCAAGGATAGTCTCAAAGGATAAATCCTTGGAGGATTGCCTGACAACATTTTGTCCGAAAACCCCGTCATCATCAAAAATAACATCGGGCAGGGACAAGGCCAGATCATAGGTTTTCGTTTTAGGATAAACATGACACTCACCAATTTTGAACACATATCCCCCGGGAGCGTCAGCCACGGAGAGGGTCTTTATAAAATGAAGGCTCTCTTCCAGGTCTTCTTCGGTATCGCCCGGATAACCGGCGATCATAAAAACCATTAAAGGTATTTCATTTTCTTTGGCTTTTTGAAAAATTTCTTTGGTGTTGGCTAGATATTTTTGAAAATGAGACCTGTCTTTGACCTTATTCATCCGCTTTAAGGTACTGTAACTGGCCGATTCAAACCCCAGGGCCAGAACGCCACAGCTATCTTTAATTTGAGGGAGAATCGCAGGATCCAGAATATCGCAACGGGTTTCAAAATTGATCTTGAGTCCCATCGACTGAATCAAAGGGAACAGGCTGAAAGATTTAAAGAGTGCATCGCTGATTAGTAAGGTATGGGCCTTACTTTGGCGGGCTAGACGATTAATATCTTCATGAATGGTACTTAAAGGGACCTCTTGTCTTGAGGGCCGAATAAATTCCTCCATGCAAAAGTTACAACGGAATGAACACCCTCGGCTGAACCCATAAGGTAAGACATCGTAAGCTTTGGGAAATCTTAATAAATCCAAGTTGAGCAGGGCTTTTTGCTCGAGATTGAATCTCGGCCCTTTGGGGCTTCTATAAATAGTTTCATCTTTTTTCCAGACAGAATTGGGGATCTCCTCATCTAACGGATTCTTCCCATTTTCTAACAGTCGAATGATTTTAAGAGTGGGTATTTCGCCCTCGCCGATAACAATCAGATCAACAGCCGAGGTTCTAGAGAAAATCTCTTCATAATAGAGGGTTGGGAAATAGCCCCCCCAAAAAATAAATATTCCAGGCTGGCTGACTTTAATATGCTCACATAGGCTAATAGCCTCTTCTGCTTGAGCGATGGCCGTACAAGAAATGCCGATCCCTTTAGGTTTTAAATTGGAAATATCTTTTAAGAGTTTTTGGTAAATTTCTCCTTTTCCTTCCATGGAAAGTGGTAATCCGTAGTCCATAGGGATGGAAATGATTTCAATATTCACATCTGGGAGGTTATATTTGGCAAAGCTGGCAATCTCCATGATAGGTAAAGGATAGGCGGGCACATACATGCCGATATTCTTCGAAATGGGCTCAATAAATAGGATCAAGACTCTTTCCTCCATAAAAAGATTGGCGATTGTCCTTCTCGAGGGCCGGTTTTCATGATCCGCTCAAGGCCCCGGATTATTCGAAAGGATGAGTTTTTTTAAATCGTTCCAAAGTTCTTCGATATGTTGTGGGGAATCCTGTGCCTTCTCTGCCCGGCAAATTTGCGAACGGATCTCGGCCACCTTCTTTAACTCTATGGCATTCAACATCAGCAATTCTTCAACTCCGTAATGGCAATGGATTTGTTTAACTTTGAAGAATAGTTCCCCGGCCTGTTGCCGGGCATTCTCTGAATTCATTGTATCATGAGACCAATTCATCATATGGCCTTGTAAATTATATTTTTTTCTATTTTCCGGGCTATAAATCGGAGATAAAGGAAGCAAGATAAATGGAAATACCGACACTTCATTAATGGCAGGGCCTTGATGTTGGAATTGGTTTATAAGGTTGACCGTATCTTCAATGGTCTCGAGAGTTTCACCGGGAAAGCCGATCAGGAAGGTTAGTTGGGTTGAAATGCCATGTTGGTTTAATAACTCGACAGTTTCTATGTAACGCTCAGGCGTGTCTTCTTTTTTCATCTCCTTTAAAATATTTTTATTCCCGGATTCCATGCCGATCATGGTCGATATACATCCGGAATCTCTCAGGAGTTTGACGGATTCCCTGGAAATTGAGTTGGCCCGGATAAAGGACGACCATCTCATCCCCTTGCCAACTTCCATGATTTTACGGCAATATTCTTCAACCTTTTTAAAGTTCAAAAAAAGATTGTCGTCCGTAAATCTAATCAGTTTCACTTTTCCTGTCTTAGCTAACGCCGCTATTTCCTGACCTACTATTTCGGCGCTTTTTAGTCGAAAAGCCCTGTTTGGGGAAAAATTACAGTACCGGCATCTATAAGGGCAACCACGTGATCCTCTCATCGGAAAAACGGGAGAGAGATATTCATCAGGAACCTGGTCCCATAGAATCAAATCTTCTGTAAAACTATTATCCTCGGCTCTTCTGCCGGTAAAGACCAGATGATTGTTACGGTAATAAGCCAGGTTTGATATTTTTTTATAATCCCGCCCTTTTTTTATAGCTTCGATCACCTGGTAGAGAGTGTTTTCTCCCTGTTCTTCTATCACGAACACATCGATATCCTTGTAATAATACTCCTCCGCGTTTAAGAAAAAGTAGTCATGGGTACAAGAAGCGGTGTCATAATCACCATTCCTAAGCTGATATAAAAGATAACTGTTGTACACTAACGGGCCTCCCATAATTATTTTGATCTCGGGGGCCAGCCGGCGTATCATCTGGGTAACCTTTTTAACCGATCTAATATCGGTTAAGAACGTCGAAGAGAGAGCAATGGCCTTGGGGGACTGGCTCAAAAGTTTCTGAAATTGTTCCATCTCTTTATCTAAAAAATTTATGAGGCCGCAACGAATGCCGCGCCGGGACAGGAAGCTGTACAAATAAATTCCCGCCAAATAGGGAGTACTAAAATCTGAAAGGACCGGATTAGGCTGAATACCGAAATATCTTTGAAGATTGGCGTAATTCATTACCCTGCCATCTTTAACTACTTTATTTAAAATACCAAATTGGCTACGACCACTGTTGGATAGTCCGGCAATGATTATAACATCCATCAAACGACTCCTGGCAATTCATTATTATATTGATAGATATTCCATCCAGCCCCTTAAAGAAAATTTGGAATCAGGGACTTTGGTAATTGATTAGGGAGTGACTTCATGAGCCGTTTCCAACCAGGGCAGAGATTTTATCTTTTTCTGGTGAAACACTAGATCGTTCGACATCTTGATATCGGGGACCTTTTTCCATTGATACCACTCTTCCGGATATTGGTAAATATATTGTTCAAGGAGTTTCAGGATCCTTTCTCCTAAAGATCCATTGGTTAATGGTTTTCCGGAGGTTAAAATTTCTTCCCGCCGATAGGCAATAAATCTTTAAATATGGTTCTCATTCCTGTGCATGACGGCAAATACAACAGAGGTATCTCCTCTTCTAATCAGGGTGTTGATAGTTTTGTCGAGGTAAATATATTTCCCCAAAAAAGATACTTCCTCTTTGAAGGAAGGTCTCCATTCCTCTATTTCATCACACTGGGTGATGACAATCCTGTTTTCTTTCAAATCCTGAAGGATAGCTTTAAAGACATTGGGACAATCCTGGGTATCAATAATTTTAAAGCCCAGCTTATTAGCCAGGTTATATGAAATTTTTCTAAGGTGGCTGGAGGAAAATTTAACCGTAATCGTAATGGGATATCTTCGAACAGCCAAGAAGGTGGGTATGTATTCGATCCCCCCAAAATGTCCGGTTATCAAGAGGACTCCCTTCCCCCGAGCCAACTCTTGCTCTATCACCGGTATCCCGTCAGGTTTTATATGTCGATTAAAAAAGGATTTTAGTTTATCGATTGAGGAATAAACATTAAATAATTTTTCGTAATAATGCCATAAAATACCTTTAAAAACCCCCCTGATAATATCCCTTTTTTCAGATCGCCCTTTTTGCTTTTCAAAAACCATCTGGACAGCCCTTTTAATTTTATTTTTCTCTTTCCGTTTGACGAGGAAGTATATATTTCCCAGCATCATGATATAAAAAAAAGTGAAATGCCATCCCAGTTTCTGACATAAAAAAATGTTAACTTTCCACTGCAGAAACGCGCTTAAGCTTAATTGCATAAAAATAATCTCCTTAGTCAGAAATTTTAAATATCCTTTTGCAAAATTCATACAAGAGATATTCATTCCTCCTATTCATTAAATTACAATTTAAATACAGTATGTTTTATTAATTATCTTTTTAGGCGCTTACTGGGAAACTGCCTAATTTTTTAGGCAGCGATGCACAATTATTTGTGCATGATTTTTCTCTTGACTTGCAAACCCATCTCTAATTATCTGGAAATAGAAAAAATAAAAAAGGAGTGGGAATGGAAAACCAGCCAACAATTCTGGTGGTAGACGATGAATTCGGAGTCCTTCAATCTTTTAAGATGGTTTTAAAAGATGAATTTAAAGTCCTGCTGGCCGCAACAGGGACCGAGGCTCTGGATATATATAATAAAAATGCCATTGACCTTATCCTCTTGGATATTCTCTTGCCGGATAGTAACGGGCTTGATTTATTGGAGAAACTTAAAGAATTGGATTCTAACATCGAAATTATCATGATCACCGCCGTCAGAGATATTCAGACAGCGGTTAAAGCCATCAGACTGGGAGCCTATGATTATATCGTAAAGCCCTTTGATGTGGTGGAAGTCCTTAAAATTATAAGGCGAGCGCTTGAAAAATACGACCTGGTAAAAAAGGTTATTTACCTGAAGAATGAACTGGGTCGCTTGAATGTTTTTGAGGAAATGATCGGCCAGGATATAAAAATGAAAAAAATTTATGACCTGATATCGATGTATTCCCAAACCGATGGCACGGTCCTCATTCAAGGGGAAAGCGGAACCGGGAAGGAATTGGCGGCCAGGGCGATTCATCGAAGAAGCCTCCGGAAAGATCAGCCCTTTGTGGTCATTAATTGTGCCGCCATCCCCACAACCTTAATGGAAAGCGAAATTTTTGGCTATCAAAAAGGGGCTTTTACCGGGGCGGTAACCACGGTGATCGGAAAACTGGAGATCGCCCAAAAAGGGACCGTTTTTCTGGATGATATTGATTCCCTCAGCACCGCCATGCAAAGTAAGCTGCTGAGAGTGATTCAGGAAAAGGAATTTGAAAAAATAGGAAGCCGGAAGGTGGTACAGCTTGATGTTCGCTTTATTGCCACCTCCAATCAAGACCTTCTCCGATTAATTGAAAAGGGTGAATTCCGTGAAGATTTATTTTATCGTTTAAATGTTTTGCCTTTAGAGCTGCCGGCTTTAAGAGAGAGAATAAGCGATATTACATTATTGGTTAATCACTTCTTGGAGTATTACTCCAAAAATACTGGAAAACCGACCAAAGAAATTTCCCAGGAAGCTTTACAGCTGCTATTAGGATACGATTGGCCGGGCAATGTTCGTGAACTTAAAAACCTGATTGAAAGATTGACAACCATCATCAAAAATCCAGTAATTCGGTATCAGGATGTTTCAATGCTCAGTGAACGGAAAAAGATTAAAATTAGAGGGATGCGTTTAAAAGATGCCGTTGGAGAATTTGAAAAAAACTTCATTACCGAAATACTTGAGCAATTGAATTATAATGTCAAAGAAGCGGCAAAAGTAATGGATGTTCACCGTAATACCCTCATTAATAAAATGAAGGAATATGGATTAAAATCATGATGGTTGCCAACGAGAAGAGTCCCGGGATATCATCCTATTCTCCCCATCTGCTGATTCCGCCGGAATCAACGATCCCCGTCTTTCTCCCCGATGCCGTCTCTGGCCTTTAGGTATCGGTGTTCAACTTATTTAACATTAAAAAATCATTCTATTTGATATTCTTTTTCCTCTCGACCTAATCGTTCACAAAGTCATGTGCATTTTGCATAATAAATTGTGATCCCCTTCCCCTTATAAAATAATTAATATTTAAAAACAAATAGTTATGGATGGCATGGTTTCTGCTAATGCATGTCAACAAAAGGTGACTTTGGTTTGTTAAAAATAACAAGAATATCATTCAAAAAAGTTCAATTTGATTCAGTTTGGAGCGAATTATAATTGATGGACTCGTAAAAAGTCCATCAACAGGCCGAGGACGATTAAGTCCCGGCCTGGGGTGAAGGTGGAACCACTTGAATTCACTTCAAGTGGCGGGAGAGGGGAAGCCCTTTCCCGCCTCGTGAAAAGTCGTTTTTGACTTTTTACGAGGTTGTCATAATTGATAAATGGTGTGTCTCGGCTTGTTAAGGTTGGGCGAAGGGAGATTTATTAAATGCCCCTAAAAGAGCAACCTTCACTTCCTATTGATCGTATATCCAGTTCCGGATTTAGACAACTTATTGAAAAGATGGAGATAATATGTCTAAAAATATAAGAAAAGAAAATGAAATTGGGCAAGAGCTCTTTGAGGTTTTTAAAGAACGGGGGCAACCCCCTACGGATCACAAGATATTAGAGACTATGGAAAAATTATCTTTCACTATGGATGAGTTAAAGAGTACTCAGAAAAAACTTGACTCAAGAAATAAAGCCTTGGAGACCGCCCATAATCTTCTGAAACAAAAAGATAATTTATTCAACCAAATATTTGATCAGTCCCCCTTAGGGGTTGCCCTTTTGTCCCCGGATTGTCGATTCAAGCTAGTAAACAGCAAGTTTTGTCATATTACCGGATACACGGAAGAGGAATTGGCTTCAATGGGCTTTGCGGACATCACCCATCCGGAAGACCGTTCTATCAGTCAGGAGTATTATGAACGAAGCCTTGAAGTAGAACGAGAACCGTTTGAGATACGATTTCTTCACAAAAAAGGAGACCTTATCTGGGGATGGGTTTCGAGTTCCCTGGTCCGCGATACGGATGGGATCCCCCTATATTTCATTTCGCTTATTCAGGATATTACCCAAAACAAATTGTATGAGGGAAGAGTTGGAAACAGCATAGAAAAACTCCGGAAGGCCATGGGGGGTATCATTCAAGCCATGTCTTTAACCGTAGAAGCCAGGGATCCCTACACTTCCGGCCATCAGCGGCGGGTAGCTGACTTGGCCCGATCCATCGCCCAGAAGATGGGACTATCCGAAAACCAGGTGGATGGACTGCGCATGGCTGCTAATGTCCACGACCTGGGAAAAATTGCGGTTCCGGCCGAGATCCTTAGTAAGCCCACTAAATTAAATTCTCTTGAATTTCAATTAATCAAGATTCACCCGCAGACCAGCTATGACATCCTAAAAGACATCGATTTTCCTTGGCCGGTGGCCCAGATTGTTTTTCAGCATCATGAAAGGATCAATGGGTCGGGGTATCCCCTGGGACTGTCTGGAGAGGATATTTGTTTGGAGGCCCGCATTCTGGCCGTGGCTGATGTTGTAGAGGCTATCTCTTCCCACCGACCCTCTCGGCCGGCTCTTGGGATTGATAAGGCCCTTGAAGAAATTTCAACAAATAAGGGAATTCTCTACGACCGAGACGTAGTTGACGCCTGTCTGAGGCTTTTCTATGAGAAGGGATATATTTTTTGAGAACAGGCAATTGGGCTTCAGTTATGGGCCATTCAGAGTCTTAATCAAGGCAGATAGTTAGATGCCGGTCAAGACCTATATGGATTTATCTCCTCACGGGAATGCCGGGAAGCAGGTACGATTCATGCAGTAACAGAATAGTTGTTGGCAATTGCTATGTGAGTGAGTAACAGTAACTAAGCGAAAAGATCTAATAAAATTGGTTAAATCATTCTCAGGCCTTCGAGAATATTTTTGATCCGGCGAAATTTGTTCCATAATAGTATGGAAATTTTTCCATGGAAAAGACGCCATATTTATTAGGGAGGAATTAAGAAAGAATGACATCAAGAACCCTTTATTACATCCCCATTATCCACACCCAATCAGATATGGGGTCCCTTAGTGATTCGATTAGAAAGGTCACTCTGCAAAAGCTCGGTGAACGAACCTGGAGGCGTAAAAACAATCTTATCAAGCAGTTCTGGTCCGGCATAGAAGAAACTCTTAATACCCTCTCCCTTACCTATGGCCAAACTCGCGTTTACCAGGATGGCCTGCCGGTATGTGGTAAAGAAATTGATATAGTTACTGAGATAGCCAAGAAAGGTAGCCCGAATCATCAGCTCCTGGTCCGTCTCCTGGAAAAAGGGGCAATGATAATGGGCACGGAATCGGCGGAGCTGCTCATCAAAGAGTATCATCTGATCAAAAGGATTCTTGAATCCGGTGATGTAAAAGAGGCCCTCGAGGTCGAAGCCTTGCAAAAGGCGGACAGTGATCTTGTCCTGGGGAAACGGGACGCGTTCATCGCCAACAGGATTGCAACGACTCTTCAGGCAGGGGAAACGGGGATCCTTTTCCTGGGGTTGTTGCACAACGTTGCCGACCGTCTGCCCGAAGATATTCATGTTCTTTATCCTGTTAATCTTCCTTTAGCTCAAAGGGGAAAAAGATATGATTGATCGCCAAGAACGGGTCCTGGTTGTCGATGATGAAAAGGAAATCCTGAATATTCTAACCTATATCCTGGAAAAGGAAGGAATAAAGGTCATCACCGCCCCTGACGGAGATCAGGCCATGCAGAAGATCTGTTTCGCCACCCCGGATGCCGTGCTTCTTGATGTCCGAATGCCGGGTCTCAACGGCCTGGAGGTCCTTAAGAATATCAAAAAAATAGACGATGATCTACCGGTGGTACTGATCACGGCCTACGCTGATATTCACCAGGCAGTAGAAGCCATAAAAAAAGGGGCTTGTGATTATTTGTCCAAACCCTTCGACAATCACGAGTTGGTTCGGGTTGTACGCCAGGTTCTGACTGAAGGACAATTAAAAAGGAGACTAAGAACCGTAAAAGATGGATGTGGAGGAAACTTTGGTCTCATCGAGAGCATGGGGCCGAGCGACAAGGTTGCAAGGCTGGTGGCCGATGTCCACCGGGTGGCAAAATCGGACTTTTCTGTAATCATCATGGGTGAAACGGGCTCCGGGAAAGAATTGGTGGCCAGGGCCATACATGGAGACAGTGAACGGGGGGAGGCGCTCTTTATGGCGGTGGATTGCGGGGCTATCCCCGAACCTCTGTTGGAGAGCGAACTGTTTGGTCATGAAAAGGGGGCTTTCACCGGAGCGGAGCGGCAGAAATTAGGCAAGTTCGAAATGGCCAACGGCGGGACCTTGTTCATGGATGAGATCGCCAATATGCCCCTCGGTTCCCAGGCCAAATTCCTCCGGGTGGTCCAGGATCGGAAGCTCTACCGGGTCGGCGGGGTTAAAACCGTAGACGTGGATATCAGGCTCCTTGTGGCGACCAACCAGGACCTGCAGGAAATGGCCTTTGCAGGTACTTTTCGAAAGGACCTCTTTTATCGTCTGAGCGAGTTCACGATCAATGTCCCCCCACTCCGGGAAAGAAAAGAGGATATCCCTTACCTGGCCAAGCGCTTTTTGGATCTGGCCAATATCGAATTGAACAAAGCGGTCCAAGGTTTCACTGAAGGGGCGGTGGAGACATTGATGTCTTATACCTGGCCAGGAAATGTTCGCCAACTCCGGTCGGTAATCCGGCAGGCCACTCTGGTGGTCAAGGAAATGATCACCGAAAAGGATCTCATCATCAAGCGAGCCTCGGTGCCGGGGCTGGCTTTTTCCCCGAAGGTTCAGGGGATGCCCTGGAATAATGCATCTCTAGGTGAAATTGTTCACCAGAGCATTCTGGCTGTGGAGAAAGAGGTTCTCATGGAGGTGCTTAAAGTGACAGGAGGAAACAAGGCCCGGGCGGCCAGATTATTGCAGGTCGACTATAAAACCATTCATACTAAAGTCAAAAAATTTGGAATACAGGAATCGGGGGGATATCATGAAAAAAACCAGGCCGGACACTAAAAACAGCAAGGGGGATCAAGCGGGATTCGGAGGGAGTATTTTCAACAGCCTGACAGGATTTTTGAATACCCTTGGGGAATTGGCTGAAGCTGGGGAGAAACATTCCCGGAATCGGGCCACCGGTCTGGAAAGCGACCAGGCAAACCGCGAAAACAGGGAAAATCCAGCAGGTGACAACCGTTTTAGCCGAATCCTCAGCGGCTTGACGGACATAGCCGAAAAGCTCAACGATATCTCTGAAAAAGGAGAGTTTCTGTCTAAAAAGGGGGAATTTACCTTCCCGTCAAAAGAAGGCGGCGTCAAGGGTGTCTATGGATTTACCCTGAAAACGGGTCTGGGAGACAAGGACGACCAAATCCGGGTCGAACCTTTTGGCAATATACGGAAAGACAAAAAAACCGGCGAGGCAGTGGTTCAGGAGATCCATGAACCTCTCATCGATGTCTTCGAAGATGAGTATGGCACTACCTTAATCGCGGAAATGCCCGGCGTAGGACCCGAAGATATCAGGATAGAGGTCCAGGACGATGTCCTGACGGTCTTCGCCAAAAAGGGCGGGAAAAAATACCGGAAGGAGATCCTTCTGCATCACGGTATCTCGGAGGAAAAAATCAAGGTGACCTGCAATAACGGGATTGTAACCATCCGTTGTGATAAGCGGGACAGCTAAAGAAATTGGTGCCGAATCATCGTTCCGCATTCTATTTGTTTGCACTCGTTTTATCTGTTATTCCCGCAGAGGCGGGATACAACTCTTTATTCCTGGATTCCCCCGTATCAAGTCCGGGTAGGATTAATCAAACCTGGAATTGGGTGAAAGACTTTTTTTAACTTTTGGCAAGGTATTCACAATTAACAGGTGAGGCAGCATGAAAGAGACTGAAAAACCGTTTATCAAGCTGAAAGTAACGGAAGCGATGACTAAGGACGTCGGCCGGGCCTTAGCCCGGATGGGGCCGGAAGATCTGGAACGGCTCCAGGCCGTTGTCGGCGACACGGTGGAAGTCGAGGGAAAACGCAAGGCCCTCTGCAAGGTCATGCCCGCCTATAAAGAAGTCCGCGGCCAGTCCCGGGTCCAACTGGACGGACTGACCCGTGAGAACGCCGGTGTCGGGCTCTATGAAATGGTGAAAATCAGCAAAATGAAGTGCCGTCCGGCGGAACGGATTGTCCTGACCCCGACCAACGTCACCCCGTCCGAGCGGGATCTGCAATATATCGGGAGCCTCCTGGATGGCCTGCCGGTCATCGAAGGGGCCAAAGTCCAGGCGGCCCTTTTCGGCAGCCGCGCCGCTTTCTTCAAGGTCGAATCCGTAATGCCCAAGGGGCCGGTTATCATCAACCCGGCCACAATCCTGGTCATCGGTAAGTCTCAAGGAGAAGAAGGGGGGGGCAGGATCCTCGCCTATGAAGACATCGGAGGTCTGAAATCCCAGCTCCAGCGCATACGAGAGATGATCGAGCTGCCCCTGCGCTATCCTGAAGTTTTTGAACGTTTGGGGATTGATGCCCCCAAAGGGGTACTCCTCTATGGCCCTCCGGGGTGCGGGAAGACCCTCATCGCCCGCGCCATTGCCCATGAAACGGAGGCCAGTTTCTTTTCCATAAGCGGACCGGAGATCATCCACAAGTTTTATGGGGAAAGCGAGGCCCACTTGCGGAAAATCTTCGAAGAGGCGGCCCGGAAGGGACCGAGTATCCTATTCTTGGACGAGATCGATGCCATCGCCCCCCGCCGGGAAAACGTGGTCGGGGATGTGGAAAAAAGGGTTGTCGCCCAGCTTCTGGCCCTCATGGACGGCCTGAACAAACGACAAAACCTTATCGTCATTGCCGCCACCAACATCCCCAATGCTCTTGACCCGGCCCTGCGGCGACCGGGCCGGTTTGACCGGGAGATTGTCATTCCTATCCCTGACCGGCGCGGCCGTCAGGAGATCCTGGAGATTCACAGCCGGGGGATGCCTTTGGCCGGGGACGTCCACATGGATCATCTGGCGGAAATCACCCACGGGTTCGTCGGAGCGGATTTAGAAGCCCTCTGCCGCGAGGCGGCGATGAGCTGCTTGCGCCAGATCATGGGGGATATCGATTTCGGACAGGCGGGAATTCCTTACGAAACACTCTCCAAACTCGAGGTACGCATGGAAGATTTCCTGACTGCCCTACGGGAAATCGAACCGTCCGCTATAAGGGAGGTTTTCGTCGAATCTCCAAACGTCCACTGGGAAGACGTGGGGGGGCTTTCCTCCCTGAAGGAGCGTCTGGTCGAGGCCGTGGAATGGCCCCTGAAATATCCTCATCTCTTTGAAAAGGGAGGCGTAACCCCCCCCAAAGGGATCCTCTTAGTCGGTCCTCCGGGGTGCGGCAAGACTCTGATGGCCAAGACGATTGCCACCGAGAGTCAGACTAATTTCATTTCCGTCAAGGGGCCGGCCTTGATGTCGAAATGGGTCGGGGAATCGGAAGAAGGGGTCAGGGAAATCTTCAAAAAGGCAAGGCAGGCGGCTCCCTGTATCATTTTTTTCGATGAGATCGATGCCCTAGTGCCGACCCGGAGCGCCGGCGTTGCCGATTCCCATGTTTCCGAACGCATCCTGAGTCAGTTCCTGGCGGAGTTCGACGGTATCGATGAACTCCGGGGGGTTCTCGTCCTGGGGGCCACCAACCGTCTGGATATTCTGGATGCCGCAGTTCTCAGGCCGGGCCGCTTCGACGATATAATAGAGATGATGATGCCCGGCCAAAAAGACCGGGAGGAGATATTTGCCGTACATTTTCGTCAGAAACCTCTATCCGAGAATATTCACTGTACGGAACTGGCGAAACGGACAGAGGGCTTCAGCGGGGCCGACATCGCCGCGGTTGCCAGTAAGGCAGCGATGACGGCGGTTCGCCGCGCTGTGAAGAGTATGGAAAAGGCTGGGGCCGGGGAACCTGAAATCCTCATCCGACACCAGGATATCGAGGAAGCCCTGGAGGAAGTGCATAAGGGGATGGGGTGAGAATAGGAATTTATCTTTTCTGTCTGACACCGGAAAAACCCCTTCCTGAAGTCACCGGAACGGGGATTGACGGGGAGCATCCTCTTCTTGTTGAAGACATAGGGATGATCGCCGCTGTCTTTTCCGAGGTTAATCTTGAGGATTTCACCGGACCGGAAGCCCAAGCCCGCCTGGAAGACCTGGCCTGGATCGGACCCCGGGCGTTGTGTCACGAAGAGGTCATCATGGCCGTCATGGAGCATGTCCCCGTGCTGCCTGTCCGCTTTGGCACAGTCTTTTCATCCCTCGAGGCCATGAAGGAACCACTTAGGCGGCACCGGGATACGTGGTCAAGTTTTTTCCGGAATACGGCCGGAAAAAAGGAGTGGAGCATCAGGGCCTATGTGGATAGAGTGCAGGCCCGGTCGCAGATCATGAACTGGCGTTTAGCAGAGGAAAAAGGACAATTAGAAAGCCTTTCTCCGGGGAAACGCTATTTTCTGGAGCAAAAAATTAAAGGGGCGGTAGAGCGTGAGGTGACCTCCTGGCTCAAGGGCATAAGTGAGGACATCTTGAATATCGTTCAGGAGGTGTCTTTGTCTTTCAGTGAACGTCGCCTCCTGTCGCGGGAAGTGACGGGACTGGACAGTGAGATGTTTTTCCATGGCGCCTTTCTTGTTCCCGATCATTCCGTTGATGTCCTTCAAGGGTTGACAGGCGATTGGAACAGTCATCATGAAGCTCAGGGGCTGCGTCTTGAGCTTTCAGGCCCCTGGCCGCCGTATCACTTTGCCCCGGTTCTCGATATGCAGGGATGAGGGATATGAATTGCGGATTTCGGAATTAAAGAAGGAAAAAACAATTATTTTTGTGGATTCCCCAATCCGAAATTTTAAGGGGTGTCATGGCTTATCTGTTATACGGCATCATGAAAGATCCGGTTGTCAATGGCGGACCAATGACGGGTGTGAAGAGCAAGGAGATTTTCTTCGTCACCGGTCATGGCTTGTGCGTCGCCGCGTCGGAGATGTCAGCCGGGGATGGGACACCCCCTGTTCCCGAACTCCTGATCTATAGCAAGGTCGTGGAGGATTTCCACCGGCTGCAGGCGATTGTCCCCATGAGATATGGCTGTTTCCTGTATGGAATTCCGGGGATCCGGGAGGCCCTGAAGGAGAGGCAGTGTCAATACCATGCCCTGCTCGAGAAACTGGAAGGTCAGGTCGAGATGGGGATACGACTCCTCCAGTTCGATCTTGAAACGCCGCCGCCGGCAGTGCCGCCGCTGGACGGACGAAATTATCTCACCCGCCAAAGGGTCCATTACCAGATGATGGATGAGATATCTCAACATCATCGAATGCTTCTGGATCGCACCATCCAGGCTTTTTCAGGTCTGTACGGCAAGTATCGGGTAGAAACGGCCTTGAAAAACGGGTCGGTCATCTTGTCCCTTTATTTCCTTGTGCCGGGAAATAAGATTAGCCTCTTCCGGGAAACTTTCTGGCGGGTAGTAGAGGATGGAGATACCAAGGCCCTGATCAGCGGTCCCTGGCCACCTTATAACTTTGTCGCCGACGATCTTGCACCACCCGGAAAATACGGTGCCTGAAGTTTGACCAGTGAAGGAGGAATGAATGATGGAAGCCAAATCCTATGATCCGGCATCTCAGGATTTTCCGTACCGGTTTGATCAGCTCTACAACATGCTTCTGGATGCCATTCCCTCATCCGTCCTCATGATTGATCAAGACAGGCATATTGTCTCGACCAACCGCAATTTTCTCGAAAAAAGCCGAAGGACTTTGTCGAATACCATAGGATACAAATTGGAAGAAGTTTTTCCCACCGTAATCCTCGATCAGATGAATTTTGCTAAGCGGATGCGACAAGTCATTGAAAAAAATCAGCCGGCCAAGGGAGAACGAATGACCTACCGCGCCCCCGGTGTGCCCATCCGAATTTATTACTACAGTCTCCTCCCCTTCTCCTGGCAGGGAAGCGTTAGGGGGGTTGTCCTCCTCATGGATGATGTGACGGAGCAGGTGCGCCTCAGCGAAGAGGTGCGGCGGGTGGAACGTCATCTGGCCAGCATCGTGGAGAGCGCCAACGACCTCATCTTGTCCCTGGACAGAATGGGCAGGATACAAACCTGGAACTCGGCCGCCGAAAGAATTTCCGGTTATTCCGCAGGAGAGACGCGGAATCACTATTTTTTTGAGTTTTTTACCGAGGAGGTTCAAAAAGATATCCAGAATATTTTTCCCCGTATCGATACCTGGAAGTATGCCCTGACGAAGGAGTATCTTTTAAGAAGCCGGCAATCGACTTTAATCCCCGTCTCCTGGGTTTTTTCTCCCCTGATGGACAGTAACAACCAGACGGTTGGTATTGCGGCGGTGGGCCGGGATTTAACGGAAAAGCGAAAATTTGAAATGGAACTTCTGACCTCCCAAAAAATGGCTGCCCTTGGGGTTATGGCCGGGGGTATCGCCCATGAAATCAGGAATCCTCTGGCCATTTGTTTTTCATCGGCCCAGTTTCTCCTGGAAGAAGATAGTTTGCCCAAATTTTACAGGGAATGCGCGGAAAAGATTTATAAAGGAATTCAGCGCACCTCGGCCATCGTCGAAAATCTCCTCAAATATTCCTACCCTTCAATGACCACCCGGATTACCCTGGTGAATATCGTTCCCCTGATCAAAGAAACCCTGACTTTGATAACCCACCATGCCAAGATTCACAAGATCGAAATAAAGGCTTCCTTTTCCAAGGAGTACCTCCTGGTTGATGGTGTGGACACGCTCCTGCAGCAGGTATTCATGAATATTCTTTTAAACGCCATTAACGCCATGCCCAACGGCGGAAGGTTGACCATTCATGTCCATACTGTCGGTACCGAGGTCCTTGTTCAGATCACCGATACGGGCTGCGGCATCCCCGTGGAGAACCTCGAGAAGGTCTTCGATCCCTTCTATACAACCGCTCCAGTGGGAAAAGGGACGGGCCTGGGCCTGTCACTTTGTTACTCCATCATCCGGGAGCACAAAGGGACCATTGAAGTAGATAGCCGGGAGGGTAAGGGAAGTGTCTTTACGGTGAAAATGCCTCTCAGTATTATGCCGGAGGTGAATCGTGAGACTTGAAAATCGTCCCTTTCTGATTGTCGATGACGAACCTGAAATTTGTTGGGTTTTCGAACATATTTTAAAGAAAAACGGGTTTACCTGCCAGAAAGCTCTAACCGCCGGTGAGGCCATAACTTTGGCGGATCAATATACATTCTGTATGGCCTTTTTTGACGCCAAACTCCCGGACCTTGATGGGATCGAGCTGGCCAGGCAGATACGGAGAACACATCCCCACCTACCTGTTGTCATTGTTTCGGCCTACTTTTACCGGGATGACATAACCATCGAAGAGGCCATCAAATCAGGACTGGTCGCTGCCTTTATCAGCAAGCCCTTCGTTCATGATGAAATCATGCGGGTCATTGATCTCCACGCCTATATTAGGTAGGGCCCACCCATTATTACTGGAATGGTTTCCATAGCCTCGCCTCCATATACAATTACCAGAAAAAGCCACCCCTCCAACCATTTTGTAATAGTCCCCCATTCATAATAAGTCTGAATAAGTCTGAAAACCCTTTCCCAATCTTTTCCTTTTTTTCCAGGTTCAGGCCCTCACGGGGGAATTCAGTTTTTTCAAGTAGTTTCATGTTCTCTACATTCCAGCCGATTCGGAAATGATAACTTTTTGTAACTAAGCTTGGTATGGCAGATCCTGTTCTGGGAGGGATGGCATGTGTCTTGCTAATAGGGATGTCAGCAGGCCTGCAAATGATTTTCAAACCAAAAGGAGGAAATGAGAATGGCTAAGGTTCAGAAATCAACAGATTCATCGAGTTTGGCAGAGGTAGTCGACCGCATCCTGGACAAGGGTATTGTGATCGACGCCTGGGTGAAGGTATCTCTGGTAGGCATTGAGCTGCTTTCCATCGAGGCGAGGGTAGTGATTGCTTCCGTTGAGACCTATCTCAAGTAGTGCGGCCACTCCGGCCTAAGACTGAAAGTAAGGATTCCCATGGGGGCGGGGGTTTTGGTGCCCGCCTTTTATGGGTCCCAGGTTTCAGGAAAAAATTAAAGGAAGGAGAACATTATGGGTAAACTGACCAATGACATGACCCGTTTACGCGGGGAGGTTAACGCCCTGCGGGATGATCGGGTCGCGCTGATGCAGCAGCTGGCAGGCGGGGCCAAGGAACTGGCTACCACGGTTTCGGCTATGCAGGCGGATTTTGCCGCCACCCACAGCGCAATGGCCAGAAAAACCAGGAGGGAACGGGCTTCCTATGTATCGAGTATCGAGAAGCTGGTCGGCCGGATGAGAAAAATGAACGCCGCCGATCTTGCCGGCGCCCGTCGTGCCTGGTTCGTTTAAAAGGAAAATGAAAAGATAACGGCATTGAAAGGAGGTGAATATCATGGCTAAGGTTCAGAAATCAACAGATTCATCGAGTTTGGCAGAGGTAGTCGACCGCATCCTGGACAAGGGTATTGTGATCGACGCCTGGGTGAAGGTATCTCTGGTAGGCATTGAGCT
>JACQYK010000033.1:0-1381 GCA_016208255.1 Deltaproteobacteria bacterium
GTCTTTCAAAGGCCTCCCGCAGAAGGGAGATAAAGACCGTTTCCTTACCGAAGATAGCGGCCGCCCTTTCTCCTTCGAGCAGTCTCCAAATCCTGGCCGTAAATCCTTCCTCCTTTTCCACCTCCCGGACAACCGATTCAAAAAGGGCCGGTTCTTTCTGCTTGAGAAGTCCGGCGGCCTGGGCCAGTTGCGCTACTAAAAGAAGGGACTTTTCATCATTTCCTTTTTCCAGAAAGGGAGAAAGCGGAAAAATCTTTTGGGGCGAAAGGCCGTATCCTTCGATCCAGAGGGAAAGAAGGGCGGCCTGTTTTAATTGTGATTGGCCCGTCTCCTGGATCAAAGGAAGAAGGTGAGGAAAGGCCTCCTCGATAAAAGTCAGAAATTTATCTTTTTGGGTAGGCTCCCCGCCGGCCTCACTCCGGCCCAGGAAATGGACAAAGGTCGAAGGGGAAATCTCCTGCTCTTTCAGCCAGTCCCGGATAATCTTGTAGACCTGGGGCAGGGTATATTTGCGGCGGATGAGGGCGCTGTAAAGCTGGTCCAGGTCGCGATTGACCACCACCACTCGGCCCTGAAAGGCCTCATTGATTCCCTGGATGGCCAGAGGGGACAGGGCCTGATCCAGCTCGAAAATAAGATCTTCCCCTTTCTGGTCCGAAAGATTCAGGACCAGGCGGACGGCCGAGGCCTTCTCCGTTTCGCCTACTTCTTCCAACCCTTTGAGAAAGGGGACCAGTTTATCCTGGTAAATGGGGGCGAGCAAGGCCTCCAACGTTTCCCGAATGCCCTGGTCAACGGCTTCCTCGATCTCCCGGACCGGCGTGAAGCGGGTTTCAGTGGTCAATTGAAACCCGCAGCGGCAGACCGGGCTATTCTGAAGGGATTCAATGGAGGGGGTTTCACAATAGGACAGGAGCACTCCGGCCAACCGGTTATTGATGGAACCAAAATCGTGATTGACGGAGATCATCTCCAGCCGGTCAAGCCGGGTTAAGAGTTGGTAACGTCGGGATTGGCGCAGTTTTTCATAGGGCAGGAACTGGTCGCCGGAGCGGACTTTCTGATGGGCCTCGACATAGGCCTGGATATACTGCTCACGGAAATCTTCGAATCGGTTCAGCAGGGTCCGCAGGATTTCGGGACCCTCGGCCAATTTCCCGGTTTCGAAAAAAGTTAAGAGTTCTTCCTTGTCCCTTTTCAGACTCTCATAGGCCGGCCGATCCGGAATGGAAAGCCGGGGATCGCTGAGATACTGATAGATGGCCAGAATCTTATCCGCCTGTTCGAAGAAGGAGCGGATCTCCTCCAGGCGCGCCAGTTTCTCGGAAAGGAAGGGCTCACGGTGGATGGCCGCCAGGAACCGTTCCAGACCCTCTTTCGC
>JACQYK010000033.1:1392-14488 GCA_016208255.1 Deltaproteobacteria bacterium
CCGGAAAGCTCCACTTGACCTCTTCCCATTGAGCTAAAACATCCTGGACGTCCCGACGGAAGGACTCCCAGGGCAGGTTCTTGAAGGCCTGAAAGGAAGAGGCCCACAGCAAGCGCTGTAAAAGGTCCCGGAGGACCTCAACGTCCTGCACCATCCGGGTCTTGATCTCGTTCCAGAGGGTCTCCTGGGCCGGAAGGGTCAGGAGACCCTTCCGCCATTTTTCCGGGATCAGGGGATGGGTGGGAATGATGCGGCGAAATTCTTCGCGGAGGAGCTCCCCCCGGTCGATGGCGGTTATGCCCTGCAAGCCACTGCGGGAAATATCTTCGAGCCCTTTCCGCCTTTGGCTCTGAAAGGCCAAAATATGACCGGAATAGAGCAGGGCATAAATAAGGACGTCATGCTGATGCTTCAAAAGGCCGTATTCGCCCTTACGAAAAGACCAATAAAGGGTTTCCAGAGCTACTGGGCCTTTATCCAACATGGCCAGAAAGGCTTCGACCAGCTCGTTGCTCCGAGGGTCGACATTAAGAAAGTACTGGGTCCCTTTCTTTTTAATCAATCCCATGGGCTTGAGAAGGTTGTCCAAGATGGTCCGCAGGCCGAATTGGGCGCGATCATTAATGTCAACTTTTCCGGTGGCAAAAAAATCATTTAACAGGGCCGGGATGGAGGTGGGGGGCAAGGCCTCGAGATAAGGATGGACCCGGCGGTGTTTGGGAAAACGGCGGGTCAGCAGGGGAGGGATAAATTCTTCCAGAAACTTCTCCTGGGAAAGGTAGCCATAGGAAGAAAGTTCTATTTGGCGGTCATCCCCAAGGAGCAAGCCGTTGAAATAGGCCCGGTTGAGGATCTCGCCCATTCTTTTCCGGCCCCGGTTCAAAAAATCCTCCAGGATCGTTTTCATTCGGCTGCGGGATTCCGAAAACTCTTCCCGAGAACCTTCCAGCAAAAGAAGGGCCGAAAGAAGCCCCTTCATCCAGTCTTCGTCTTCTTCGGGGATGGCCGCCGGGATCCAGAAAAGGAAGGGGCTGCCCGGAAACTTATTTCTGATCACGGGCAGAAGGTTTTCCCGGAGATGGTGATACTGTTGATCCAGGTGGTGGGCCGGGGCCACCAGGATATAAAAATCCTCTTCACTCCTGTTCCAGACCCCGTTCATCTCTTCCAGGTCCTTTGGACTGATTTCTTCCATGGGCCGCAGGTAAATGATGCCCTGCCGGCGGGTATATTCCCAGAGGAGGGAGACCCGCTGCTGTCTTTGTTCGGCCCACCCGCTTAAAGGCAGGTGCAAGGACTCGGCCAGGGGCAGGAGACGCTCAAAAAGACGCCGGTCTCCGGAAAAGATCTCCGAGGCCCCCTGACGGATTTTCTGGTGCATAATTCCGGCCAGGTCCGGGGTGAGCTTGACAGCGAACTGGTCGCTTAAAGGGTCCTGGCCCGGGGTCTGGATCAGATAGGGGCTTTCCTGGGTCAGGCGCTGGAGGATGTCCCGCAGATATTGATAATTGATTTCGGATTCCAGGTCGGTCACCCGGAAAAGGATCATCTCGGCCAGGTGCCTGATCGTATACCGGAGCTGCGTCGGGGCTATGGCCAGGAGGATGAGCAGTTTCACGGCTTCCAAGGCCACCTGTTGATGTTCCGGGTCGGCCAAGAGATGGGGGATTTCGTCCTGATAATAGACAAACACCTTGTCCACAAAGGGCTGGGTTTCGGCCGTCTCCCGGATGCGGTGGACAAAATGATCAAAGATGGCCGATGGCCCGAGCAGTTCCTGGGCCGGATTCTCCAAGAAAGAAAGGATGCCCCTTTCCTCATCCCCCTTAAGCCGGAAATGGATGAAATCCACCAAACCCCGATGTTCGGAAAAAAGGGGCTTCAGATAATCCAACAGGGTGATGGTGGCCGGGTGTACCGGGTAAAGGCGTATAAATCTGCTTTCATCAACCGGGAAGTGGGGAAAGTAACGCCTGAGGGTTTGAAAGATCTTCCGAATCTCTTCGTCGGCTCCCTCCCGGTGCCGGATCAGGCGGTGGGAGACCAGCTCTTCGAGATGGGAACGACCAAGACTGATCCTTATCGGATAGCGGTCCTTGATTTTGTTGAAGGTTTCCTGGTTGATCTCTCCGGTTTCTTCGATCCATTCTTGAAGCGAGGCCATAATCCAGAGGGGGAAAGAAAAGGCCTCTTCACCCAGATACTGGAGGAAACGGATGTCTTCCTGATAGGCATGGGCGTCGGTCTTGGAACGTAGGAATTCGGAAAGTTCGTCCACCAGGAAGACCAGCTTGGAAAATCCGTATTTTCCCATGACCTTTCGAATCTCCTGAAAGGTCTCATGCCGCGGCCTGACTGATTCGAAAGGCCGGCCGGTTTGCAAAGATATTTCCTGAAAGAGGGCTTTTAAAAAGATGTCTTCTAAAAATTCGCTGGCCCGGTGCTGGATCAGGGAGATTTCGACCACCAGAAATTTCGAGGCCTGAATCCGGCCTCGGAACTCTTTTAAAGACGGTTCCTGGGCCAGCAGGATGTCCCAGGATCCAGGGTGTCGAAGAAGCAGGCTGAGTATGCTCAGGAAATGGGATTTCCCCGATCCGAAATGACCCTTCAGAAAGGCCCCCCGCCCTTCCATTCCGGTTAGAGAAGTCAAAATCATCTCTAAACTTTTCATCACCTCCCGGGTGACCACGAAGGAGTGAAGGATCATCTGCCTGAGGCCGGATTCCTGAAGATCCTTCAATTGAATAACGGTTTTTATTCCCGGTATCTCAACCAGGTCTCCGACCTTGATCACGGTTCTTCCTCCTGGGGTGCGCCGGTTTTTTTTCGGACCTTCCGAATGATCCCCAACAGGGATTTCAGGCCGGGGTGCAGAGGGGCCACTTCTTCCAGGAGGGCAATCCAGCCGGTTAAGTTACCAATGGCTTCAAAGCTTTTTCCCAGGGTCCCCCGCACATAATAATCCCCGGGGTCCTTACGAAAGACCTCGGATAGCAAGACCGCCGCCTGTTGGTATTCCTTCAACTGATAAAGGCAGAACCCCTCCTGCTTCAAGAAATAGGAATTGGAGGGTTCCAGTTCGGAGGCCTTGCGGTATTCAGCAGCCGCCTCCCGGACCTGTCCGGCCTTTTTCAATTGCTGGGCGAATAGACCGTGGACCTGGGCATCATCCTTTTGGGAGTCCATTCCAATCACCGCCTGAAGCTCTTTCAAGACCTGGTCCGGAGGCCGATTCCGGCTTCGCAGCCGAAGGATTTCCTTCTGCACAAAAGGATCATGGGGATTGATCTTTTTGATCTTTTCAAAAATCTTCAGCGCCTGGTCAAATTTTTTCCGGCGGTTGAGGATGAAGGCCTTTTCTTTTAAAAAGGAAACATTCTCCGGATTCACCACCAGGACTTTCTCCAGTTCCTCCTGGGCCTCGGGCAGGTTCCCCATCTCTTTCAAGGCCCGGGCGCTTTTAAGAACCAGGTACGGCCTTGGGTCGCGGTTGAAAGCCTGGCGATAGCATTCCAGGGCCTTTTGGGGGGAGCGGTCTTTCAGAAAAAGGTCGCCGAGAAGGGAAAGGGCCTGGGGATGGCGGGGGTCCTGGGCCAGCACTTCTTCGGTCAGGATCCTGCCTTCCGCCAGACTCCCTTGCCGGAGATAGAGGTCGGCCAGACTGGTCTTAAGAGAAAGATCATGAGGATTCTTTTCCAGCCCCTGGCGGATCTCATCGGCGGCCTCATCGTATCGGCCTTTTTCTTTGAGGAGCCGGATTCGGTCAGGCACTTTTTCGTACATTTCCTGTCGTTCCACGGGTCGAATTTGGAAAAAGTGATAAAAAATTTTAATAAAAACGGGGGGATTATGCAAGGGAATAAATTAGCGGTCCCCGAACCGTTATCAAACCCGTATCAAGAAGAAAAAAAACGGGGGTGATAAAAGAATCTTGTTAATCAATTCACGGTCTTCTATAATGCTAATTATCAATAATTAATATTATTCACTGAAGAGTCTATTGGGAATGTCGGATTGTCAAAATGAGGTTCGGGCTGCAGCCATGCAGCTCGAATCTACCGAAAAACCTCTGGATCTGCAGGACCTTTCCAAGATTCAACTGCTCGTTCCGGTTCAGGCCGTGTCCATAGGCTGTCATCATTTCTTGATCCTCAAATAACCCAGGGCTCATAGTGGAGCCGGATATTTTCCCGCGAGAAACCGCCTCCAATGAGCTGTTGACCCAGCCGGCTTTCCCCTTCTTTCGGCCTCGCTAAGTTCTTAATTGATTTGCGTTATACGCACGGTTGTGATAGTCTACGTATAACGTTTAATACCAAAACAGGTTCGAGGCTGCTCGTTTATCCAGCTTTTTTTCATGTCCCGACATCCTGTGGATGTCTCCCTTTGAGGTTGGGCCGCTCGGTCCGCTCGACTTCGTCGAGCTTTTGAAGAGGCTTCCATTTAGAAAGCTGAATCGCCGAGCTTTCGAAGAGGCTCCCCTTCGGGAGCCGCGTCGACCGGTCCAAAAATAAGATCCCCCTTGGTCCTTAGTATCGAAGGTTATAGATAAATCCTCAGATCTCTGGAGTAAGAATCTATGGGTTGGTCGATGGAATCAGTCAGTTTTCGTATGTCTGGGTCCGGGAGCTGGCAGAACCTGCTACCCGACGAAAGCTCCCGCCGGCAATATTCGGAAATATATCCGCTTGGGGCACCGCTGCCGACCCGATCGGGGCCTCTTCTGAAGCTGTTTTTGCTTTGGAAACAAGCGGCCATTGTCCGATTTGAGAATGAAAAGGTGATCCCTCTGGGTCCCATCATGACCGACAGCGACCTGACTATTCTCCAACCCTGGTTCCAAGATATTTCCAGTTTCATGGGCCAGACCGTTATGGAGCGGTTGGATGACTACCAGGCGCTGGCCCGGACCCTGGCTGAGAAGACTTTTTCTTCGAAGCAGGCTTCTGATAATATCCTGACCATTCTGATCTGCGCCTTGACCTTGGATTCCTGGGTGTTTTCACTGCTTCGGCGATATTTGTTCGGAACCTATCCACCCCGGGATTTTGCCGGAACTTTCTTTTTCTGGGGTTATGCCTTCGCCCAAGGTCCGAGGCGGATTTTCGGGTTTACCACCTACAATGGGTTGGAAGAAGGGCAACTCCACATGATCCGTTCCCATAGGCTCGATCGCCGGGCCATTAAAGAAACCCTGCGCCAACGAAGCACCTGGGATTATCTGGACTTCCTTATTTTTAATCAGGACAAGAACGGAAATTTCCTTTCGAAGCTCAATGAAAGGGATGATATACTCAAGAAAACAGCCCCTGCGCTTCAAAAGGTTGGCCTGCTGACCTGGGATGATCCTCCGCGTTTGGCCGTCCCCTTTTTTGACCAGGATCTCAGTGGGACTATTTCGGGGCTTTGCCGGAAGACTGCAGGAAGGATAACGGATTACTTCATATCCAAGAGGGAAGAAATTGATTTTCTTAGAAAAAAATGTTCCTTCGCTGAGTGCTCCCCGCCGGATGTGCTTTGCCTGTTGTTTCACCTGGCCTACTCCTATGCCACCGATCATCTGGTAGAAAAGGGGGCCATTCCCGATTTCCCTAAAAGTGCCGGCGGCGAATGGGGGGTTTGGATTTCTTGATATTTTTGCTTAGGCTGGGGAAATCGGAAATTCAACTTCTCAAAAGGACATCACCATCAATACATAGAATCAAAGGAGACCCTATGAGCAGGACCAAGTTAATTATTATCGGGGGTGTGGCAGGTGGGGCCACTGCAGCGGCCAGGGCCAGACGAATGGATGAAGGAGCGGAAATCATCCTTTTAGAGAGGGGTGAGTATATCTCTTTTGCCAATTGCGGTTTGCCTTATTATGTGGGCGAGGTCATTAAAAAACGCCAGGATTTGTTGGTGACCACCCCTGAGGCCTTCCGAAAAAGATATCGTATCGATATCCGAATATTTTGTGAAGTGACCGCCATAGACCGGAAGAGTAAACGGGTCTCCATACGCAATCACCGGACTCAGGAAAAGTATTGGGAAACTTATGACAAGATCATTCTGGCCCCCGGCGCGGAACCGATAAAGCCCCCACTGGAAGGGATCAACCTGGAAGGGATTTACAACCTCAGAAATATCCCGGATACGGACCGGATCAAGAACCAGGTGGACAAAAAACGCCCCCAATCGGCCGTGATTGTGGGCGGCGGATTTATCGGGCTGGAAATGGTGGAGAATCTGGTTCGGCGGGGGGTGCGGATCACGATTGTGGAGATGGCCGATCAGGTGATGCCACCCTTTGACCCGGAGATGGCCTCGATGGTACGGGCCCATCTGGAATCCAAAGGAGTAGTCTGCAGGTTGGGCCAGGGTGTGAAGGGATTTCGAAAAGAAGGGGGACGCCTGCTGGTCTCGGTTAATAACGGAGAGGATATCGAATGCGATCTGGTCATTCTTTCCATCGGCATCCGGCCGGAAAACCGTCTGGCCAAAGAAGCAGGGCTGGAAATCGGGAAGACCGGCGGCATCAAAGTAGATGCCTCCATGCGAACCTCCGATCCGGATATTTATGCCGTGGGTGATGCCGTGGAGGTCCGGGACTTTATCACCGGGTTTCCCCTGATATCCGCCCTGGCCGGACCGGCCAATAAACAGGGCCGCATCGCCGCCGATAATGCTCTGGGCCGCAAAGGGGTATTTCGCGGCACCATGCGAACCTCCATCGTCAAGGTCTTTGAGCTTTCGGTGGCCTCAACCGGATTAAGTGAAAAAACGCTACGGGGTTACGGTCTCCCCTATCAGGTCAGTTATACCTGTTCGGGGTCTCACGCCGCCTATTATCCGGATGCCGAAACTATGACCGTTAAACTTATTTTTTCTCCAGGAAAGGGGACTGTTCTCGGAGCCCAAATCGTCGGGAAAGAGGGCGTGGATAAACGGATCGACGTTATGGCTGCGGCCATTCATGGGGGCATGACGGTTTTTGATCTGGAAGAGCTGGAGCTGGCCTATGCCCCGCCCTATTCGTCGGCCAAAGACCCGGTAAACATTGCCGGTTTTGTGGCCGCCAATCTGATCAAAGGGGATGTGGAAAATGTCTATCCCCTGGAGGTTTCCGATCTCGATCCCAACGAGCGTGTCTTTTTAGATTTGCGTTCCAGAGGGGAAATTAGACAGTCGGGTTCTATTGAAGGGGCGTTGAATATCCCGGTGGATGAACTGAGGGACCATTTGAAGGACCTGGACAAAGAGAAAGCCTATATCATCTATTGCGCCGTGGGGCAGCGGGCCTACGTGGGGTACCGGATTATGACTCAGAACGGATTTCGGGCCCGGAACCTGAGCGGGGGGTATGAAACCTATAAAGTCTTTAACCAGAAAATAAAAAATGAGAATCCAGGAGCCAGGAGCCAGAATTCAGAATTCCTGAAAGAGGAGAAACCTCGATGAATGATCAGCTTCTCCACCAATACCGCTCTTTTCTAAAGGACACGGTTCGGAAGCATTTTGATTTTTCCAGGACCGATCAAAACCGGGGGGTTGCCCCTCCTCCGATTGAAAAGCCTTATTCCCCCCAGGCGTTGAAAATCGATCTTTCAGGAAGGGATTCCTGGAAAAACATCCCCGCTGTCAATCTTCTGGAAGCCATTAAGAACCGAAAAAGCCACCGGGCCTTCCTGAAAGAGCCTTTGAAATTGGAGGAACTTTCTTTCCTTTTATGGGCCACCCAGGGGATTCGACAGCAGATTGACCAGGGGCATGCCTACCGGACCGTGCCCTCGGCCGGCTGCCGACATGCCCTGGAAACTTATTTATGTGTTTTGAGGGTGGAGGGTCTTGACCCGGGGATCTACCGTTACCTGCCGCTGGAACATCAACTGCTCTTTGAGTTTTCGGAAGAGGGGCTGGCGGAGAAGCTGGTCAAGGCTGTTTTCAGGCAACCCTATCCGGGGAAAGCCGGGGTGACCTTTATTTGGACGGCCGTGCCTTACCGGATGGAGTGGCGGTATGGTTTGGCCGCCCACAAGGTCATCGCCCTGGATGCCGGTCATGTGGGGCAGAATCTTTACCTGGCCAGCCAAGCCGTGGGCTGCGGAACTTGCGTCATTGCCGCCTACGACCAGGAGGCTCTGGATCGATTATTGAGAATAGACGGTCAGGATGAATTCGTCATCTATCTGGCGCCGGTGGGAAAAGTGTAACAGATATCAAGAAGCCAGGAGACAGGAGACAGAATTCAGAATATTTTATGATACATTGTTCCCACGCTCCAGCGTGGGAACAATGGAAGTGCAGCCGGAGATATTTCAAATATAACAGTTGCTGGTTGCTGGTTTCTCGTTACTTGTTTTAACGAGCAACGAGAAACCAGTAACGAGTAACAAACTCCTATAGTCAGTCAAAGCAAAAAAGCAGAGATGTTTCCTCAGACTTAATGTGTAGGCGCCTAAAAGAGGTTGATCGTTATGTTACCTGAACTCGTTGTCACCAGCGCCAATCTGTGTCAGACGGCTGTGCCCTTCATCGCCCTGTCGGCTTACCTCCCTCAATGGGTCCAGCTGGTCCGCACCAAATCCAGCCGGGATATTTCCCTTCGTTCCTGGTGCATCTGGACCCTTTCCTCTTTTTTCAGCCTTTTCTATGCCATCGTTCAACTGGTCCTCAACGGAAGGGGATGGCCTCTGGTCTTTTCCACTGCCGTTGGGCTGTTATCCGTTATCCTGACCGTGACCCTGGTTCTCCGATTTCGGCCTAAACCCCGGCCGTACTGACCTCATGACATTGAAATTCAAATACTATCTTTGACAGGATTTACAAGGATAAACTTGATTTTTGTGCCTTTCCACCTGCGGGCAGGCAGGGAAAGGCACAAAGGGAATCGTCTTACTGACAGAGCTATTCGTTTCCGTTGGAAGCGATTGAGGTTGCTCAGGATCTCCCGGAGCCTGAGCAAAGAAAAATGTAAATCCGTTCGGTCGGCCCGCTCGGGCCGCTCGACTTTGTCGAGCTTTCGAAGAGGCATCCATCCGGATGCCGTATGCCGAGCCCCCAAGAGGCATCCCGTCCGACTCCTTCCAGGAGTCTCCCCAAAAGATCAGCATAGCTGATCGGCCGGATGCCGTATGCCGACCTCAAAAAAGGTTCCCTTTTGGGAACCGCTTAATCCTGTCAAAAACATTTTTCATGCGCTTATCGTGTCGGGCTAAACTTTCATTTTCATCTTAATGCCGTCCAACTCGAAATCAACAATACTCGCCGGCGACCAGCGGGGGGGGATCAGCTCGGATTCCCAGGCGGACAGGGCTTCCTGGAGCCGTTTAAAAACCGCCGGCTGGTTGGCCCGCCGATCTTTTTGTTCACTTAAATCTTCTTTCAGGTTATAAAGCCGGTATTGATCCAAATACCTGAACAGCTTCCAGTCGCCGCTCCGAACGGCCAGGGCCTCACCTGATCTCCAGAACAGATAGTCATGGGGTGAACCCTTTTTCCCTTTGAGAAAAGGGATCAAATCCACTCCGTCGCGTTTGGGGTTGGGTATCTCGCCCCTGGCCAGATTGACGACGGTGGGGAAGAGGTCCAAGGAGGAAACCGGCTCCCGATAAACCAGGCCGGCCGGGATCAGCCCGGGGCAGGAGGCGAGAAAGGGGACGCGGATGCCGCCTTCGAAATAACTGATCTTGCCGTAGCGCAGGGGAAGGTTGTCGCAGGCATTGGCATAGGTTGCGCAACCGTTATCGCTGATGAAGAAAACCAGAGTATTGTGGTCAAGGCCTTCGGCCTTAAGTTTGTTCATGACCATCCCGATGCCGTCATCCATTTGATTGATCATGGCCGCGTAAATGCGCTTTCCCTCATCCTTGATCTGGGGAAACCGGTCATAATATTTTTGGGTGGTCTGATAAGGGGTATGGGGCGCGTTGTAGGTGAGATATAGGAAAAAAGGATGCCCTTTGTGCTTGCCGATAAAGCTCACCGCTTCCCGGCTGAAGGCGTCGGTCAGGTGTTCTTTCTCTTCCACTGGTTTGTCCATGCGGTAGATGGGATTGTTTTCCCCACGAGAGGTAATGTTTTTATTCATCCCCCACTGGCCGTCCAGGGTCACCGCCCTGGGGTCCTGGGGATTGATATACAGGTTGCCGCCAAAGGTGAAACCGAAATACTCGTCAAAGCCTCTCTTCAGGGGGAAGAACTGCGGTTGCATGCCCAGGTGAGATTTGCCCACCATGCCGGTGGCGTATCCGGCTTTTTTAAGGGTGTCTGCCAGGGTAACTTCACTTAATGGCAGGCCTACCCCTTGAGTCAAATCCCGCTTCAGGGGACCGGTGTTGAATTCATGGCCAAATCGTTGCTGGTACCGCCCGGTAAGCAGACCTGCCCGGCTGGGGCTGCAAACGGCGGCGGTGACATAGCCGTCGGTAAACAAAACACCGGAAGCGGCCAGGGCCTCGAGATTAGGCGTGGGGTGCCGGTCGCAACCATAGAGATGAGTGTCGCAATAGCCCAGATCGTCGGCCACTATGATAATGATGTTGGGCCGTTTGTCCATGGCACCTGAGGCTAAGCCGGGGGCGGATAAGGCCAGGGCCGACCAGGCCAGGGTTTGCAAAAATTCTCGCCGACCAAGTCCGGCAGGAGAACCGCTTAACGATTCATTTGGATTTTTGGCCATAATAACACCTCCTTGGTTAAGATAATCTGATTCTACCGGTAAAATTAAGACTCGTCAAGGAACACTAAAAGAGGACGATTAAAACGGGAACCCGGAAAAATATTTCCTTTTTTGAGTATTAAATTACCTTCCCTTTTTGAGAGAATAATTTCCCAATTGTGGAGAATTGTTTCCTCTCTCGGCTGATTTTCCATTTCCCTCTGAAATAATAAGCTGATATGATTAAAAAATTATTTTGGCATATTAGTTGCTAAAATTAATAATAAACCGTCAGGTCAGGTTTTTTGTGGCCTTACACCATATCCAGTATCTTATTTTCATATAAAAGAAATTGAAAAAAAATAAAATAGAATGAAACGATCTGTGCTTAGGCTTAATGAATATTCCAGCCAGTGGCTGAGAAGAGGTTCCTTTGGAGAAAGGGTATATGTTGAATTGTGTCTAAGGGATCATTACAGTCCAAGGCTGTTATTTTTTTTGATTTTGATTATCGGTTTGAATTATCTGGACGCCTGCTTTACCATGATGATCCTGGAAAAAGGGGGGCGTGAGTTAAATCCCATCGTTGAATCGGCCCTTCGTATCTGGGGTGATAAATTTTGGATCTGGAAATTTTCTATGGTTTCAGTTTCTTCCGTTATCCTTTGTCTGTTCAGCCAATATAAACGCGTTAAAATAGCCATTGTTGTGGTAAGTTTTTTATACCTGGTTTTGGTCTCTTACCAACTTATCGGGCTCAACATTCATAACTTCCAATAATCTTTCCGTATTGACCTGCTCCTCCACTTTTTCTTTCTTGACATATAAATAAGGGCTTCTTATAGTTTATTATTGAACCGGTCAATTTTATTCAAATAAATCGATTTAGTGATGAGGAAGGAAAAACACGATGAAAAAAGCATGTAAAGGCTGCGGATTGGAATATACGGATGATGAAGGCTGGGTGTCCTGTCCCGAATGCGGAGAAATGTACTGCCTCCACTGCACCGACAAAATGAGAAAAGAACATCAGGAGATTGAAAAGCTCAGGGATGGCGACCCCATTACCCGGCTTCAGATCCTTTGCCCGAGTTGTTCCATCGATATGATCAATCAGGTCCGTTAGTTTAACACGAAAATACGTTAGGGGTTAAGCGTAAGGCGTGAGTTGAACCTCAATTTTTATGTTTCGTGGCGCCCCAAAGGGGCATGAAGGTTTAACACGAAGACAGGTTTTGATCACCCCCACCTCAATCCCTGCCGGCCCGCAGGGAGGTGAGGGGATGATTCTATTTGTTAGTCAGACCTTCAGGAACCGGCCTGGTCTTGTGCCAGAAGGGCCGCGCCGAGGGCGCCGACAATCTGAGGGCCCGGGGGAATATAGACCGACAGCCCCAATTTCATTTCAATATCTTTGATAATGGCCCGGTTCCTGGCCACACCCCCGGTGACCATTAAAGCCGGTTCTATGGTTACTTTCTGAGAAAGCTCCATGATCCTGTCGGTCACGGCCAGGTGCAGACCCGCCAATATCCGTTCTTTGGGGACCCCCCTGTGAATATGGGATATGACCTCGGATTCAGCAAAAACCGCGCAGCGGCTGCTGACCCCTTCCGCTGATGGGGCATTAAGGGCCAATCCCCCCATTTCCGAAACCGGAATACCCATAAGGTCAGCCATGGAGTCCAGGAATAAGCCCGATCCGGCGGCACATTTATCATTGGCGGCAAAGGCCTTGACCTTACCGGAGTCATTAAGGCAGATAATGCGGCTGTTTTCGGCGCCGAGGTTGATGATGGTTCTGGCTGTGGGCAAAAAATAGAGTGCGCCTCTGGCCTGGCAGATGACTTCGGGGCTTTGTTTATTGGCAAACAGACAAATCCCCCGACCGCGGCCGGTGGCTACGATACCATCGATTTCTTCCCCTTCCAGACCGGCTTCCTCTAAGGCCGCGTTCATGATCCGAAGGGGATCCGGATCATCGGTCAAGGAGTTTACCACCTTCTGCAGGATAATTCTGTCCCCGTCGAGGATAACCACCGCGGTATTAATAGCCCCTGCGTCGATGCCGGCATAGTACATTATTTCTTCCTAACCCGGACAAGCCGGAAAAGTTATGCTTTTTGAACCACTTTAGGCTTTTGAAATCTTTTTCACCACGGAGACACAGAGAGCACAGAGATTCTTGATTTTCAAAAATTGGGAGATACCGATTTTTGAAAACCTGTCAGCCTTCGGCACCCGGTGAATCATTTGTTCGCGAAGCGACAGATGGGTTTTCCTTTGGCGGTACCTGCCGCCAAAGAAAAAGAGAAATTCTCTGGGTCCTCCGTGCCTCTGGAGCGCCAGGATAAGCCTGGTACATCTTGCTGACTGAAAGGAGTCAGTCATGGGAATTGCCCGTTCACCATGTAGCGGCGGACCCCTGCGTGAGGGCAACTGAACGCAGGAAGC
>JACQYK010000088.1 GCA_016208255.1 Deltaproteobacteria bacterium
CCGGAGAGGTCTCTTGAAGGAGGCGTTCTATAAATCTGGGGATGACCGCGGCATACTCCGAGTTGGGATCCTGTCTTGGCCCAAAGACGTTGAAATATCGCAAGGCCACCGTCGGCAGGTTATAAATTTTGGAAAAAAGAAGACAATAATACTCTCCGACCAGTTTGCTCAGAGCATAAGGAGAAAGGGGGTTGGGGGCCAAATATTCTTTTTTGGGTTTTAAAGCATCTTTTTCAATGGGGCTGTCTCCGTAAATGGCGGTGGAGCTGGCTAGAACCAGCCGTTTGCTTCCAGCCTTCTTACAGGCCGATAACAGATTCAACGTTCCTCTGATATTGACCTCCTGGGTGGTTTCAGGATCGTGGACGGACTTCGGAACTGAAACCTGGGCCGCTTCATGGAAAACAAAGTCCATACCGGAGACCGCTAGATCACAGGCCTTCCGGTCACGGACATCGCCTTCCATAATTTCCAGATTCGAGGGGGCGATCATCTCCACCGCCTTAATATTTTCCCTGCGGCCGGTTGAAAAGTTGTCCAGGATCCGCACCCGCTGCCCTTCTTTTAAAAGGGCCTCGGCAATGTGGGACCCGATAAACCCGGCTCCGCCGGTAACCAGATAATTAGCCATAAATCAATCCTTGCTTAAAAGGGACTTCTTGTTTTGTAATATTTTTTGATGGACTCTTAAGAAGTCGTCATTCCCTCCAAGGCGGGAATCCCGGACATGCGTACAGTTATGCGCTTTGAACTTTGAACTGTTGTTACTTTTTCACCACCGCCTGCAAGACCTTGATCAGCTCCCCGGCTCGGACGGCTGCGGTCCCCACCTCTCCCACCACAATCCCGGCGGCAAAGTTGGCAATTTTACAAGCCTGAATCATATTCAGGCCGGAAACCAGAGATAGAATCAGGGTGGCGATCACCGTATCTCCGGCCCCGCTGACATCAAAGACTTTTTGCGCCACCGTGGGGATATGTTCTATTTTATTATTTTTTAAAAAAAGGGTCATGCCCTCCTTCCCCCGGGTAATCAGGACCGAATTACATTTTATTTTTTTCAATAAGTGCCTGCCCGCCCACAGGAGATCCTGCTCGGATTCGATCTTTTTCCCGACGGCCAACTCGGCTTCCAGAAGATTGGGGGTGATCAGGGTAACCCGATCATACCAGCGGATGTTGTCGGGTTTGGGATCCACCAAAACAGGAATGGAATTTTCACCGATGATCTTTTTCAAACCGGTAATCAGTTCCTGGGAAATCACGCCCTTCCCATAATCGGAAATGATGATCCCCTGAATTTGAGCGATGTTTTTCCTGATGATGTTCAGGATGCTTTTCAAAGTTTCCGGTTGAATGGGCATCACTTTTTCCCGGTCAACCCTGACCACCTGCTGGTTATGGGCGATGACCCGGGTCTTGATGGCTGTCGGTCTCCCTTCTTCAACCATAATACCCTCGGTAGCGGTCCCCAGGGATTGCAGATTTCGGAGCAATCGTCGGCCCATTCCGTCAGGCCCGATAACTCCGGCCAATAAAACCTGGGCTTTGAGGCCCACCAGATTATTCAATACATTGGCCGCGCCCCCCAACAAAAAAGTCTCCTTTTCCACCTCAACTACCGGCACCGGGGCTTCGGGAGAAATCCGGGAAACTTCTCCCCAGAGAAATTCATCCATCATGATATCGCCGACAACCAAAACCTTGTAATTAGGAAAGGTTTGGATCGCCCGGACCATTTCCTGAACTTCTGAACCGGCTAAGACCATAGGGACCTCTTTAATTGTTTTTTCTCTCAAACCCTAATGATACGGGCAAAATGTAGGATGAGATTTATTTCGGCGGCAATAGGCAATGGGCGAGAGGCAATAGGTTTAAGTTTTCCTGACTATACCTTACCTATAGCCTCTTGCCTGTCGCCCATAGCCTTCTTATATCAATTTCTGATCTTGTCTTTTTGCCAAAGGCCGGCGATACTTCGCCGAAAAGGGGCTTTCAATATCCCTCTTTCGGTGATAATCCCGGTAATATAGGCATGAGGAGTCACATCAAAGGCCGGGTTGAGGACGGCGGTTCCTGAGGGAGCCACTCTCCTCCCGGCCACATGGGTCACCTCTCTTTCATTGCGTTCTTCAATGGGGATATCCTCTCCCGTTTTAATCCGACGATCAATCGTGGAACAGGGGGCGGCCACATAAAAAGGGATCCCGTGCTCCCTGGCCAAAATGGCCACCGAGTAGGTCCCTATTTTATTGGCGGTATCTCCATTAGCGGCAATCCGGTCGGCCCCGACGATGACCGCATCGATGAGCCCCTTTTTAATCAGGTAGCCGGCCATGCTGTCGGTGATCAAGGTCACCGGGATATGTTCTTTGACCAGCTCCCAGGCGGTTAACCGGGTCCCCTGCAGGAAGGGACGGGTTTCATCGGCGATGACCTGGACTTGTTTCCCGGCCTCTTTGGCCGCCCGGATGACCCCCAGAGCTGTCCCGTATCCGCCGGTGGCCAAGGCCCCGGCATTGCAATGGGTCAAAACCGTGGCCCGGTTCTTAATCACTTTTTGTCCGATGAAGCCAAGACGTTTATTGATAGCTATGTCTTCTGAAAGCAGGTTACGGGCTTCACGGATCAGGGCTTTCTTGAGGATCTCTATTTTTTTATCAGCGCTGTTTTCGACCAGACGCCGCATCCTGTCAACGGCCCAGGAAAGATTGACCGCTGTGGGTCTGGCCCTGGTCATCTCTTCACAGATCTTATTAAAACGGTTCAGGAAATTTTTCAGGTTATCGGCCTTTATCGCCTTGGCACCCAGAGCCACCCCCATGGCGGCGGCGACACCGATAGCCGGGGCTCCGCGGATCACCATCTCTTTAATGGCTTTGATAACCTGCCGGTAGTTGGAAGAGACCAGATAAGTTTCCTGACCGGGCAGTTTACGCTGATCGATCATAATCACCCGGTTGTTTTTCCATTCGATGGTTTTAATCATATGATATTCCCCTGTCAGGCAAGACGTCTGCCCTATTTTTATCGCAAACCTGGTGTCCTGTGAACCCTGTGTGAGATACAATTTATTAATAGATTAATTTACTGACAAGGCGGTAAAAAGTCGTCATTCCCGCGGATGCGGGAATCCAGACCATTCCCAACCAATTAAAAATCTGGATTCCCTTTTTCAAGGGAATGACGAAATTTGGCTTTAACAACTTTTTACGAACTCATCATAACGGCCCGGTATTAATTGTCCAATTTCTGTTTTAATATTTCGTTCACGATTTTCGGATTGGCCTTTCCCTGGGTCTTTTTCATGACTTCTCCGACAAAATAACCGAAGAGCTTGGTCTTCCCTTCCCGGTAAGCCGCAATCTTGTCGGGGTTGTGCTGGAGAACTTCTTCAATAACGCGTTGGATCTGCGCCATATCGGTCATCTGGATCAGGCCTTTTTCCTGAACGATGGTTTTGGGGGACCGGCCCGATTTAAACATCTCTTCAAAAACGGATTTAGCCATCTTGCCGCTGATGACTCCCTCCTGAACCAGGTCCAAAAGGGCGGCCAAATTTTCGGCTGAAACCGGGCATTGCTCAAGATCCCGTTCTTCTCTTTTTAATTCCCGCACTAACTCCACCATGATCCAATTGCTGACCGTTTTAGGGTGGGGGTGAATCCGGACACATTCCTCGAAGTAATTGGCCAGGGCTTTGGAAGCGGTCAAAATTTGGGCGTCATACTCCGGCAGCCCATAGCGGCTGATAAACCGTTGCCGTTTGGCTTCCGGCAGCTCCGGCAGATTTTTCCGAACCGACCCTATCCATTCCTCGCTGATTTCTATTGGAATCAAGTCCGGGTCCGGGAAATATCGGTAATCATGGGCCTCTTCCTTGCCCCGCATGGACAAGGTTACCCCGCGGGCCGTATCCCAGAGCCGTGTTTCCTGGATGACTTCTCCCCCATCTTCCAGGACGGCCCGTTGGCGTCTTATTTCAAATTCCAGGGCTTTTTCCACATGCTTAAATGAATTCATGTTTTTCAACTCGGTCTTGGTCCCAAATCCGCTGGACCCTTTGGGCCGAAGGGAGATATTGGCATCACAGCGAAAACTGCCTTCTTCCATATTGCCGTCGCAAATATCCAGGTAATGTAAAATCTCCCGCAACCGTCTCAGGTATTCACCGGCTTCTTCCGGGGTTCGCAGATCAGGCTCGCCGACAATCTCCATCAAAGGAACGCCGGTCCGGTTGAAGTCCACATAACTAACCGGACGAACCTCGTCGTGGATCAGTTTTCCGGCGTCTTCCTCGATATGAATCCGGGTAATCCCGATCCTTTTGGTTTGGCTGTTCACTTCAATATCGATCCACCCTTTTTCGGCCAGCGGTAATTCGAACTGAGAGATCTGGTATCCCTTGGGCAGGTCGGGATAGAAATAATTCTTTCGGGCTGAAAGGCTGCGGGGGGCAATAGAACAATGGGCGGCCAGGGCCATGCGCATAGTATATTCAACCACCTTTTTATTAAGAACCGGCAGGGACCCGGGCAGCCCCAGACAGACCGGACAGGTATGGGTATTGGGTTCCGCCCCGAACCGGGTGGAACACCCGCAAAAAATTTTACTCTCGGTCAGCAACTGGGCATGAATTTCCAGGCCGATAACCGCTTCCAATTCAGACATGATCCATTTCCTTAATACGAAAGCATAAAGTTATTCGCCCAACGAGCTCTTTTTTCATGTCAGGTGGTGTCACGCCACTAAAAGCGTGGCATGACTGTTTAGAATCCAGAATAATGGGTTAATTTAGCTTAAAGGCGGACCGGTTGTCAAGAAACAGAATCGGGGGGTAGGGGCCTGTAGAACACCGTCCGGCGGTTTTTTTATTTGACCCTGATCGGCCATTTAAGATAACATGCCGGGAGTGGTAAATAAAATTTTCCAAGGAGGCCGAAGATGAACATCATCCAAAGGGTAAAAGACATCATCTTAAAACCGACGGAAACCTGGGCCGAAATTAAGACGGAACAGGCCACTGTCAAAGAGCTGTATACCTCTTATGCCGCACCATTGGCCGCTATCCCTCCCCTGGCCTCCTTTATCGGCATGTCCCTGCTGGGGTTTTCCATGTTCTCCTTTTCTTACCGGATTCCCTTGGGATGGGGAATCAGCCATGCCGTAATTTCCTATATCTTGTCCCTGCTTGGGCTCTATGTCGTCGCCCTGATTATCGATGCCTTGGCCCCCAGCTTCGGTTCCCAAAAAAACAAGGTCAACGCTATGAAAGTAGCCGTCTTTTCCTGGACCCCTTCCTGGATAGCCGGCATCCTGATGCTTATTCCGGTTCTCTCACCCATCGCCATGCTCCTGTCTCTTTACAGTCTTTATCTTTTCTACTTGGGTTTGCCTGTTTTAATGGAAACTCCCAAGGATAAGACCATGGGGTATTTTATCGTCATCATCCTGGTCAGTATAGTGGTTTTCATCCTGATCGGAGCGATTTCCAACGCCTTGTTCGGGTTTGGAAGAATGGGCAGAGGGATGATGTGACCGCCTGCTTCCCGATGGCTTTCATTTAAATCAAACATTCGCCAACCAAGCCTTCAGGGGGTCTATTTGTGAACGCTCTAAAAGAATGCCGATTGTTTTGTTGTTTCCTTTTTATTGTTTTTTTGCTGGCCGCCCAGACCGTCTATGCCGACCAATCGTCCGTAGCCATTTCAGCCCCGGAGACGGCGTCGAAGGGTTCGGAGGTGCCGGTCAAATTGACCATAACCCATTCCGCCAACAACTTTTTTCATTACACCAATTGGGTGACTCTTAAAGTCAACGGGAAAGAATTCTCCCGCTGGGATTTTTCCAGTGCAATCGGCCCGAGTCCGCTGTTTTAAAGAATAATGAAGGGGGCGTCATGGCTATCGGAGGGATATCCATCATATTAATCCTGGGCATTATCAATTTTCTACTCCTCCTTTTTCAATTTTCTTCAGGCCTTCACTTGATCAAGGTGCCTTTCGGGGTCCATAAAAAGACAGGAATATCGTTGTTCATCATCGCCACCATCCATGGCCTGTTGGCTATCTTGACCTCTTAAGAAAGGGATAAATACGAAAACACGTAAGGCGTAAAGCGTAAGGTGCGAGGCGACCCCCCCCATTCTAAAGGCTTTTGAGATAAAAATATTATCTCACCTCAATACATGAAACTTTTCA
>JACQYK010000014.1 GCA_016208255.1 Deltaproteobacteria bacterium
AAAATCGGTCTTGGTCGCACCTTTCAAAATCTGGCCTTGTTTCCGACCCTCTCGGTCCTCCAGAATGTTATGATCGGCGTGCACAGCCGATCCCACGGGGGGTTCTTCAGCAACTCCCTGAGACTGCCCCTGGTCAAACGGGAAGAGCAAAACATTCAAAATAAAGCCATGGAACTGCTTTCTCTTCTGGATCTTGAATCGGTTGCCGATCATCCGGCGGTCGGGTTACCTTTCGGTACCCTGAAAAGAGTGGAACTGGCCCGGGCCCTGGCCAGCGAGCCCAAGTTGTTGTTGTTGGATGAACCGGCCGGGGGACTCAACCATGAAGAGGTAGAAGAATTAAGCCGACTGATTCGTAATTTTCGAGATAAACGAGGGGTAACTATTTTACTGGTTGAACATCATATGAATCTGGTTATGCAGGTTTCAGACAAAGTTGTGGTTCTGAACTTTGGACAAAAAATAGCTGAGGGCATACCGGAAGAGGTGCAAAATAATCCGGAAGTCATTCAGGCCTACCTGGGGGATGGGAATAAATGACGGCTCTTTTAACAGTAGAGAATCTGGAAGCCAATTACGGATTTACCAAAGTCCTTCATGGGGTAAGTTTTCAAGTGGAAAAGGGTGGCGTAACCGCCATCCTCGGGGCCAACGGGGCTGGAAAAACCACCAGTTTGCGCGCTATTTGTAACATGGTGAAAACGACCGGGGATATCCTTTTTGATGGACAGCGGATCAAAGGCAAAGCCACCGAAGATATTGTTCGACTCGGCATATCTCACGTACAGGAAGGGAGGGGTACTTTCGAACACCTCACAGTGGAAGAAAATTTGCGGCTGGGCGCCTATGCTCGAAAAGGCAAGACCACTATGGCTGAAGATCTGGCCAGAATGTACGATTACTTTGGAGTTCTGAAAGACCGCCGAAAGCAAGTGGCTGGAACGTTAAGCGGAGGGGAGCAGCAGATGCTGGCTGTCGCCCGGGGGTTGATGCTGCAACCCAAACTCCTTTTACTGGATGAGCCCTCTCTCGGCCTGGCCCCTTTAATCATGCGGGAAATTTTCCATATTGTGGAAACGGTCAACAAAAAAGAAGGTGTGAGTGTTCTGCTGGTCGAGCAAAATGCCTCCATGGCTCTGGGTATCGCCAATCAAGCCTACTTGCTTGAGACCGGCCGGGTGATTCTTTCAGGCCTGGCCACGGATTTTTTAAAGGACGATTCTGTCAGAAGATCGTATCTTGGATATTAATAAAAAAAACGGTTCAAGGTTTAAGGTACAAGGATTAAGGTGTTGGATTTTACCTTATACCAAATAAAAGGACGACATTGGAAACCTTAATTCAACAAATTATCTCCGGGTTGGCCAATGGCAGTATTTATGCCAGCGTCGCTCTGGCCCTGGTCATGATCTATCAGGCCACGGACGTCGTCAATTTTGCCCAGGGTGAAATGGCCATGTTCAGTACCTACCTGGCCTGGACCATGATTCATGCCGGTCTACCCTATTGGGGGGCTTTTTTTCTCACCGTCGGCTTGTCTTTCGCAGGCGGACTGGTCATTGAGCGCTTGATTATCCGGCCGGTCGAAAGCGCACCCATTCTGACCATTGTCATTGTCAGCATGGGTTTGCTGGTCATCCTCAACAGTATTGCCGGTTGGGTCTACTCATACCTCATCAAACCTTTTCCCAGCCCTTTCCCGAAACAACCCATGAAAATAAGTAACATTGTTTTGTCTTTCCATGAGTTAGGGGCTATCGGGGTCACCCTTATCACGCTGGTCTTGCTCTTTCTATTTTTTCGTTTCACTCCACTCGGTTTGACCATGCGGGCCGCTGCCCAGAATCCGGGATCAAGCCGTCTGGTGGGTATTCGAGTAAGCCAAATGTTGATGCTCGGCTGGGGGCTGGCCGCCGCGCTCGGAGCCGTAGCTGGTATGATGGTAGCCCCGGTGGTCTTTCTCGACCCCAATATGATGAGCGGCATCCTAATCTATGCCTTTGCCTCAGCTACGCTGGGCGGATTTACCAGTCCCGTCGGGGCTGTTTTGGGCGGATTTATTGTCGGTATCACGGAAAACCTGGTGGGCACCTACGTTTCATTTATCGGCCCGGAACTCAAGTTCACCGTGGCCCTGGTATTAATCATTGTTGTTCTTCTGGTAAAACCAAGCGGCCTCTTGGGAAAAGCCGTGGTTAAAAGGGTATAGAAAATGGGAATCAATCCTGAAAACCAAGGATGGAAAATCGCCGGGTTGTTCGCTTTGCTGGTGATTGCTTTATTATTGCCATTCGGCCTGAGCAGTTATCGTCTGTTTCAATTTTCCCTGGCTTATGTTTATGCCATAGCTTTATTCGGCCTTAATCTGCTCACCGGCTATAATGGCCAGATCTCCCTGGGTCATGGGGCCTTCTTCGCCATCGGGGGCTATACCGCGGCGATTATGACGACCCACTTTGGAGTCCCTTATTTGTGGACCATCCCGGCGGCCGGTCTGATTTGTTTAGTGGTAGGTTTTCTCTTCGGGATTCCGGCCCTTCGGTTGGAGGGGCTTTACCTGGCCCTGGCTACTTTTGCCCTGGCCATCGCCACTCCCCAGATCCTGAAATATAAATATCTTGAACACTGGACCGGTGGTGTCCAGGGGATTGTTCTGGCCGAGCCCCAAGCCCCCTTGGGACTGCCCCTGACCAAAGACTTATGGCTTTATTACTTAACCCTGGCCATCCTGCTGATCCTTTTGATCATCGGCTGGAATCTGCTGCGAGGACGGGTTGGAAGGGCCATCATCGCCATTCGGGACAATCATATCGCCGCCGAATCCATGGGTATCAATCTTCCTCTCTATAAATCTCTCACTTTTGGGGTCAGCGCCATGTACACCGGGATGGCCGGGGCTTTAGGCGCCATCGTTGTTCAATATGTGGCCCCCGATAGTTATAACGCACTCTTGTCCATTTCATTTCTTACCGGCATGGTCATCGGCGGTTTGGCTTCCATCTCCGGGGCCATCTTCGGGGCCTTTTTCATTCAATTCGTTCCCAACTATACTCAGAAAATCTCCGACGCAGCGCCCTGGGCCATTTATGGAGGCTTGCTAATTATTTTTATGTACATCATGCCCACGGGGATTAATGGTTTTATTGCCGGGCAGTGGAGCCGGCTCAGACAAAAAAGGTCTCTATCCAAAAGGTAGAGAGATAATTAACCATTATTTAAAAGAGGGAGGAAAGCCATGAGAAGTAAAGGAATGATTTATTTTTGTTGCTTGGTTATCGGACTATTTTTGTTTAGCGGTCTGGCCATCGGAAAAGGCAAGTACGGACCGGGGGCAAGCGACACGGAAATCAAGATCGGCCACACCTGTCCTTACAGCGGCCCGGCCTCAGCCTATGGTGTCATTGGTAAGGCCGAAGCGGCCTACTTTAAAATGATCAACGAGCAGGGCGGGATTAACGGGAGGAAAATCAATTTCATCAGTTATGATGACGCTTACAGTCCTCCCAAAATTGTGGAACAGGTGCGCCGCCTGGTGGAGCAAGACCAGGTGTTGTTTTTGTTCAATACCTTAGGAACTCCCAATAACACGGCCATCTGGGCTTATTGTAATATGAAAAAGGTTCCCCAGCTCTTCGTCGCCACCGGGGCCACCAAATGGGGAGATCCCAAGGGGCACCCCTGGACCATGGGTTGGCAGCCCAACTACCAGAGTGAAACACGCATCTATGCCAAATATATCCTTGAAAATCTGCCCAAGGCTAAGATTGGAATCCTGTACCAGAATGACGATTACGGTAAGGACCTTCTGAAAGGCTTAATGGACGGCCTGGGCAGCAAGGCCAAGAGTCTGATCGTTTCCGAACAGAGTTTTGAAGTCACCGATCCGACCGTTGATTCACAAATCGTCAATTTGAAAAACAGCGGGGCCGATGTCTTCATTAATATTACGACCCCAAAGTTTGCCGCCCAGTCCATTAAAAAGGCCTATGAAATCGGTTGGAAACCAGTCCATTTCCTTAATCAGGTGTCCAACTCCCCAGGCTCGGTATTGAAACCGGCCGGCTTGGAAGCCTCCAAAGACCTCATTTCCACCTTTTATCTGAAAGACCCGGGGGACCCGCAGTGGAAGGATGACCCGGCCGTAAAAACCTGGCTGGATTGGATGAAGAAATACTACCCGGAGGGCAATGTGGAAGACCTTTTCAACGTTTATGGGTACACCGCAGCCCAGACCTTGGTCCAGACCCTCAAACAGTGCGGTGATGACCTGACCAGAGAAAATATTATGAAACAGGCGGCCAATCTTAAGAACCTGGAGTTGCCCATGCTTATGCCGGGAATTAAAATCAACACCAGCCCCACGGATTTTTTTCCCATAGAACAAGAGCAACTCGGCAAATTCGACGGTCACCGCTGGGTAAGGTTCGGCAAGATAATTGATGCTGCGGTGAAATAGCTATGAAAGGACTGATTCAGGATCAGCCCCTGCTGATCTCTTCACTGATCTCCTATGCCGGCCTGTACCACGGCGAGGTGGAAATCGTCTCCCGGACCGTAGAGGGTCCCATTCACCGTTACGGTTACCGGGAGGTCCAGCGGCGCTCCAGGCAGGTGGCCGAAGCCCTTCTTTCTTTGGGGGTAAAACCCGGCGACCGAATTGCCACCCTGGCCTGGAACGGATTCCGGCATCTGGAACTCTATTTCGGGATCTCCGGCCTGGGTGCGGTTCTGCATACCATCAACCCCAGGCTTTTCCCGGAGCAGATCGTCTATATTGCCAACCATGCCGAGGATATCTACCTCTTCCTGGACCTGACCTTCGTCCCCCAGGTCGAATCCATAGCCCAGGAGCTGAAATCGGTCAAGGGCTTCGTCGTCATGACTGACGAAGAGCACATGCCCAGGACCTCGCTGCCCAGGGTCATGTGCTATGAAAGCCTGATCGGAGAACAAAAGGGCGAATATGCCTGGCCGAAATTCGACGAGCAGACGGCCTCCAGCCTCTGTTACACCTCGGGGACAACGGGCAATCCCAAGGGGGTCCTCTATTCGCACCGCTCCACCGTGCTCCACAGCTATTGCGTCTGCTCCGTAGACGGATTGGGCCTCTCAGGCAGTGATACGGTTATGCCTATCGTACCCATGTTCCACGCCAATGCCTGGGGCAATCCTTACGGTGCGGCCATGTGCGGGGCCAAGATGGTCTTCCCCGGGGAGAAGATGGACGGCCAGTCCATCTTCGAACTCCTGGACCAGGAGAAGGTGACCCTGACCCTGGCTGTGCCCACGGTCTGGCTGATGCTCCTCCAGTATCTCCGCGAGACCGGCCGGAAACTGCCCTTTCTGAAACGGGTGGTCATCGGCGGGTCGGCCCCCCCGAAATCCATGATCCGGACCTTCGAAGAAGAGTACGGCGTCCAGGTCTATCACGGCTGGGGGATGACCGAGATGAGCCCCCTGGGAACGGTCGGCAACCTTAAACTGAAACACCAGGGTCTGCCATATGAGGAAAGGATGAACATCAAGTCCAAGCAGGGACGGGCCATTTACGGGGTGGATCTGAAAATCGTCGACGCCCAGGGAAATGAATTAGCCCGGGACGGTAAGGCCTTCGGGCCTCTCCTGGTCCGGGGTCCCTGGATCGCCAGCGGTTACTTCAAAGGCGAAGGGGGAGGGATCATCGATGATGAGGGCTGGTTTGACACCGGGGACGTGGCCACTCTGGATCCGGACGGCTACATGCAGATCACTGATCGGGCCAAGGATGTTATCAAATCGGGTGGTGAATGGATCAGCTCTATCGATCTTGAAAATGACGTCATGGGGCATCCCGGTGTAGCCGAGGCGGCCGTTATCGGGGTGCCCCATCCCAAATGGGACGAACGTCCTTTGTTGCTGGTGGTCAGGAATGAAGGGGTGGAGATCTCTAAGGAAGAACTACTCGACTACCTGAGAAAAAGGGTGGCCAAGTGGCAGGTCCCGGACGATGTGGTTTTTGTCGATGAGCTTCCGCACACGGCCACCGGAAAGCTTCTCAAGAGTAAACTGCGGGAGGATTATAAAAACTTCAAGCTTCCCTGAGTCCGGTTTGGACCGGTTCTTATAAATCCCTCCCGACCTCTCTTTTTCAAAGAGGAGAGACAGGCTGGCGCAGACTCCTTTTGGAAAAAAGGCTATAAAGGGACTACCATGAGGGATATAGCCAAGGCCTGCAAATGTAAGCCTCCCAATATCTATAATTTTTTTCCTAATAAAGAAACCATCTTATTTGAGATACTCAAGTCACAGTTGGAAAATTTGATTTCCAGCGTGAAATATCTGGTAAACGATGAGATTAACCCTCCAGTAGAACAATTGCGGCTTCTCATCACCCATCATGCCACTTATACCTTCAGCGTGTCTAAGACCTCTAAGTTAATCTTTGATGTCGAGCTGGACAATTTGTCTCCGGCCAAGAGGAAACAAATTGTCAAACTCCGCGATTCTTACGAAGATATCCTGTATAAGATAATAAAAAGAGGCATTGCCTCAGGGGATTTTGCCCCGACGGATAAAAAGTTAGCGGTTTATTGTATTATTTCCATGATCCTGCGCACCATCATCTGGTTTACTCCCAAGGGGCGATTAACTGTTCCTCAACTGATCAACTTTATAGTTGATTTTTCCTTAAACGGATTAAGAGGAAAAAGACCTGCCTGCCGTTGATTTTTTGTCAGTTGTGAAAGCAGACATCCTCCCCCCTTTATATTCTATTCTATCATCCTTCGTGGCGCCCGCCTCGCCTTCCCCCCTTCGGAGGTAGGATGAGGGTGAGGTGGCAATTTACATGGTATCAGCATTAATTAATAAAAGGCTTGACAAGCAATACCAATCGGTATATATTATAACCAAATAATATGGATAAAAAATGAGCAAAGCCGAAGAAACTAAAAATTACATTATCGAACAGGCCGCGCCTATTTTTAATAAATACGGCTACAACGGAACTTCTATGTCCCAATTGACCAAGGCCATTAACATGACCAAAGGCGCGATTTACGGTAATTTCAAGGACAAAGATGAGATCGCCCTGGCCGCTTTTGATTATAATTTTGCTGAAATATCAAAAAAAATCCAGGAGGTCATTCGCTCAAAGCAAAATGCCTGTGACAAACTTATAGCCTTTGCCAATTTTTATCTGGACGGGTTTGCCGGGCTGTCTATCACGGGCGGTTGTCCCATATTGAATGCCGCGGTTGATTCTGACAATGTCCATCCTCCTTTACAACAAAAGGTTTCTCAAGCCATTGAAAATTGGACCAATACCGTTGTTAAGATTATATACAACGGCATCGAACGGGGACAGATCAATCCAAATGCCAAACCTGAGCAGTTCGCCTCAATTTTTGTTTCCTTGATCGAAGGTGGGATCATGCTGTCCAGGGCAACAGGCAACACCATCCATCTGGGCCGGAATATCGATCATATCATCCATTTAGTGAATACGGAGCTTAGGATATAAATTTTTTTTATTCTTTCGTATACCGATTGGTATATTATTTACGGAAAATTGAGGTGAAACATGACAAAGAAGCTAGAAACAAAAACATATACTGCAGAAACGATTAAAAACATCTGCCTTGAGGCCGGGGCCGACGATGTGGGCCTGGTAAATTTGGACCGGGAATCTCTGGAAAAGGAACGGGAAGGGGCTTTGTATGTCTATCCTCTGGCCCGCAGTGTTATTTCCATTATTGTGACCAATAATCGGGAAAACCTGCAAAGTCCGGCCAGGTATGTGGCTAACGAAGAATATCATCATACCGGGGATAAGATTTCCGAGCTTTCCAGAGAAATCCTGCGCCGCCTGAACCGAATCGGCATCCGCGGAGTCGTTGTCAACAAGGGGTGGCCCATGAATCTGGACCACTTTCCGGGAAAGATCTGGGACGTCAGTCACAAAATTATGGCTGTGGAAGCCGGTCTGGGGCACATGGGATTAAACCGGCTGGTCCTGCATCCGAAATTCGGCAGCGCCATTCAATTGGACAGCATCCTGATCAATGGGGTGATGGATCAATACGACCGGCCCCTGACAGAAAATCCCTGTATTCAATGTAATCTCTGTGCCGCGGTCTGTCCCACAGGGGCCATTACCAAAGGCCAACCCTTTGACCTTTTTGCCTGCAGCACTCACACTTATAGGGACAATATGACCGGGTTCCAGAACTGGGTGGAGGCCATGGTCACCTCGCGGGACATGACCGAATACAGTACCCATTTTAATAACCGGGAAACGGCCTTCATGTGGCAGTCCCTGATGTTCCGGATGAGCTACCGCTGCAGTTATTGTATGGCTGTCTGTCCGGCCGGGGAAGAGATCAAATCGGATTACCTCAAAAATAAGAAGGATCATGTTGAAAGAATATTGAAGCCCCTCAGAGACCGGCCTGAACCGGTTTACGTTGTGGCCGGATCCAAAGCGGAAGCGAGAGCCAAACGAAATCCCAATAAAGAAGTGAGGATTGTTCCTGCGATGATTCGGACGCCACCGAAGTAAAGCAGACTGGATTTGCGGCTGAGCCCAAAAGAGATGAGGGGATATCCGGTCGAACAATTAAAATTGGTTAAGTATAGGAAATTAAAAACACTTGAACCTATTAGATAGAGAGAGATGAGGTGTGGAAATGAATCACAAAAAGTTTATTAAGGAACTGATACCAAGAAATCCGGTTACCATCAGTCCGGAGACAACATTTGTTGAAGCTCGGGAAATTATCCAGGACAAAGGAATCACGCATTTACCCGTTGTCGATAAGCACAATAACCTGATCGGCCTAGTAGCCGACCGGGATATTCGGGAAACAGGCCCTTCCGATGCTTCGTCCTTGAGCATTCTGGAAGTCAACTACCTGTTAGTACGATTGAAAGTGTCTTCCTTCATGACCCCTCTGGACAAATTAATCACCATTAATCCTGACACCCCCCCCGAAGATGCGGTCCAACTGATGCACGATAATAAAATCGGGTGCCTTCCCGTAGTCGAAGACGGAGTACTTTATGGTATTTTTACCGAAACGGATGCCCTATCCCTTCTGGTTGATTTTTTGGGCAGGCCGCTAACGCTGAATGAATCTCTATGCAGCAAGGTGTGAGGGATCAGAAGTTAAGAGTGTCAAAACAAAACCAAGGTTAAAGGGGACAAGTCGAATGTCTGGAGTGAAGGGTATGTAAGGTTCAAGGGGGAAACTCAAATTTATTATGAAGCCCCGCAGTTGGGTTAGGAGCGTTTAGATTGAAAAGGAGAAAAGCATGTCAAAGCTATTTGAATTCAGCACCATTAAAGGGATGTCGTTAGCCAACCGCTTTGTCCGTTCGGCCACCTGGGAGGGAATGGCCGGAGACGACGGCTCGGTTACTCCGGCCCTGATGGCCTGTATGGATCAGTTGGCCGAAGGGCAGGTAGGGCTGATCATTTCCAGCCATGCCTACATCAGCCCGGAGGGACAGGCCGGACCGAAACAGTTGGGGATTTATAAAGATGACTTGATAGATGGCCTTAAACAAATGACCGATGCTGTTCACCGGCATGGGAGCAAAATTGTGGTCCAAATGTCCCATTCCGGTTGCTCGGCCAATCCTAAGATAACCGGTCAGACGGCCCTTGGGCCTTCCTGTGTTGAAGGCATTTCCCCATCGGCCTGCAGGGAAATGGGCTCTGATGATATCAAGAATCTCATTGAGGCCTTCGAGCAAGCCGCGAAAAGGGCCAGGGAGGCCGGATTTGATGGCGTTCAACTGCATGCCGCCCACGGTTATCTTCTGAATCAGTTCATCTCTCCCCTGTTCAATAAAAGAACCGATGGCTACGGAGGTTCGGTAGAGCATCGTTATCAGGTTGTAAAAGAAGTCCTGAAAAAGGTGCGATCCATAGTGGGGGAGAGCTTTCCGGTCCTGATCAAGCTCAATTCCCAGGATTTTCTGGAAGGGGGCCTGACCCTGGAAGATTCTTTATTTATTGGTAGCTTACTGGAAAAGGACGGCATCGATGCCATCGAGCTCAGCGGAGGAACCATGCGATCGGGGAAAAACTCTCCTTCCCGGATGGGCATCAGTGGAGAAGATAAAGAAGCCTATTTTTCGGAAGCGGCCCGGGCCTTTAAAAAAAGCATTAAGGTTCCTCTGATACTGGTTGGGGGGCTCCGTTCCTTTTCCGTGGCCGAAAAGGTTATTGAGCAGGGGATAGCCGATTACATTTCCATGAGTCGTCCCTTCATCCGAGAGCCGGGACTGGTCAAACACTGGCAATCAGGGGATCGGCGGAAGGCATTCTGCCTTTCCGATAATCAGTGTTTCGGTCCGGCCATGGCCGGCGAGGGGATCTATTGTGCTATGGACAGAAAGGAAAAAAATGAGGTGAAGCAGGCCTGAAGAGAAAGCAATCAGGCCGGATAATTTGTCCCTCACCAAATTTATGACTGATCATTTTTGAGAGATTTTAATAAGGTCCAATGAAAAATAAGGAGGAAATAAACATGGGTCAGGAAGTGTACCGACAATTATTGGAAGTGATGAAAAAACGGGGAGGGGCTTATTCCGGTATGGATATCCCCGAATTTTTCGATTTTGTGGAAGAACTGTTCACCCCGCAAGAGGCCGAAGTCAACAACGCTATGCCCAAGGGTTTTTTTACAGCCAAAGCCCTGGCCGAAACCATGGGCCGGGATGAAAAGGAAATCGAGGCCGTTCTGGAATCCATGGCTGACAAAGGTCTATGCCTGGCCCTGAGTAGGGATCAAAGTCGGGTTTATCAGTCATCCCGGTTTATGGTCGGCATCTTGGAATATCAATTCATGCCCGGGAAAACCACCGACCGGGATAAAAAGATCGCCCAACTGATTTACGCTTATAAAAAGGCCTTTGATCAGAAAACTGATCGAACGGTAATGACCTTTCCCCCCACCCGGGTCATCACGGTCGATGCCCTGGTTAAAGTCGACAATCAAGTCCATACCTATGATCAGGTTCAGACCTTTATCGACCAATCCGACCCCATTGCCGTCACTACCTGCTACTGCCGTCATGCGGCTGTCTTACGGGGAGAAGACATCCACGGGATGCCCAATGATGTCTGTATGCAGTTTGGCCCCATGGCTCAATTCGCCATTGATCGATTGGGGGGCAGGAAGGTGAGCAAACAAGAAGCCCGGGAGGTAATGAACCGGGCTGAAGAAGCCGGTTTGATTCACATGAGTCAAAACATGACCGAAGGCCTCGGCTTCTTATGCAACTGCGATCGCTGGCACTGTGGTGCTGTGAAGGATGCCCTGGCCAAACCAAAACCCGGCCTTTTCTTTAATTCCGGTTTTGAGCCGCGCTTTGATCCAGATCTTTGTACGGCCTGCGGCACCTGCATCGACCGCTGCCCGCCCGAAGCATTAACCATGGGGGATGACAACCTTCCTCAAGTCAACCTGGACCGCTGTTTCGGGTGCGCGGTTTGCGCCACCGGCTGTCCTTCCCAAGCCATCTCCATGGTCAATAAACCGGGTTTTCCCCCGCCCCCGAAAGATGCCAAGGCCTTCAGGGAGGCTGTCAATGCCAGCCGGATTTAACGATTTAAAAACGGTCAGTCTGCTTTGGAGGAATTTGTCCACAATATCAGAAGCCAGATAGAAAGGAGCGTATCATGGAAGAATGGAAAAAGACATCCTGTGTATTATGCGGCAATCGGTGCGGGCTCGAGGTTCGAGTCGAAAACAATAAAATCGTCAAAGTCCGCGGGGACAAGGACAACCCGATCAGTGAGGGATATGTATGCAGAAAAGGTATGAACGTTGCCTACCATCAGCACAACAAAGACCGGGTGCTCTTTCCGCTGAAGAAGGTGGGAGATGGTTTTCAGAGGGTCTCCTGGGACCAGGCTATCAATGAGATTTCTGAAAAACTAAAGGATATTCTTGGTCAGCATGGTCCCCGCGCCTTAGCTTCTCTGGTCGGCGGCGGCGAATTTGCTTTTCTGAGCATGCCTTTTCCCATTCACCTGGTCCGGGGACTCGGTTCACGGTGGAACTATTCCGCTGCCAATCAAGAGTTTTCCGGTCGGTATTGGGCGCACGGCCTGACCCTGGGAAGTCAAAATATCCAGATGGAATCTGATTTTGAGAATTGCGACATGCTGATGCTGGTCGGGAAGAATTCCATGATGAGCCATCATTTCCCCCAGGCCCGGCGAAGATTGACGAAGATGTCCAAAGACCCTGACCGGCTTCTGGTCGTAGTGGATCCGCGGGTTTCCGAAACCGCCCGAATTGCCGATATTCACCTGGCCCTCCGCCCCGGCACCGATGCCCTCCTGATCAAGTCTATGATTGCCATCATTCTCGATGAAGGCATTTCTAACCAGGAATATATTGAAAAACATGCGGACGGATTCAACGAGATCCTACCCTGGTTTAGCGGCTTTGACGTCAAGGCGGCGCTGAAGGTTTGTGAGCTTGATTACGATCTGGTGCTCAGGGTCTGCCGGGAACTGGCCACTCGGCGTTCGAGCGTTCTGGATGACCTCGGGATACTGATGAACCGGCACAGTGCGTTGGTATCCTATCTGCTGGTCGTGTTACAAGTTATTTGCGGACGTATCGGTGTGCCGGGAGGAAATTATTTGGGCGGAGGCAGACCTGGGTCGGACCCCAGAGATCCACGGGTATGGAGAACATTATTGACCGACATTCCGGCCATCAACGGCATGTTCCCGCCTAATGTTTTGCAGGAAGAAATCATGAATGATCATCCGGGCCGGCTGAGGGCTTTGCTCTGCTACGCCACCAATCCATTGCGTTCCTACGCCGATACGACGGCCTATGAAAAGGCCTTTCAAAAGCTCGATCTGCTGGTTGTGGCCGACATTGCCATGAGCGAGACGGCTGCCCTGGCCCATTATGTTCTTCCCTGCAAAACCGCTTTTGAATCCTGGGAGGGGAGTCCCGGTGAGGGTTTCTCCAAGGTCTACGCCCGGATGAGGTCTCCGGTGCTGGAAGCGGAAGGAGAGCAGAAAGAAAATGGCGAGATATTCACCATGCTGGCCGAGGCCATGGGGCTGATTCCCGCCATTCCTGAAACACTTTGCGAGTCGGCCAGAAGCGGCAACCTCAAGGAGTACGGACAGAAATTAGGGGAGTATATGATGGCTTCCCCGGAAAGTGCCAAGGCCCTCAACTTCATAGTAGCAAAAACCCTGGGCAGTGCCATGGGCTCGGCTCATCTGGCCAGCATCTTCCCCTTGTTTATGCAGTTACCCCGGAACCGCCAGGAGGAGGCTGCAAGCGAATTGACACAGTTTGCTACTGGTATTACTACCAGAATGCAGTTATCCAGGAACCGCCAGGAGGAAGCTGCCAGGGCAGGTTTTGCTGCAGGACCGGACCAGGCCCTATCCATGTTTCAGACCATCATGAGCCATCCGGAAGGGATACTGGTAGGAATACGCGACCCGGAGAAGAACCTGGAGGTCAATATAGCAACCAAGAACAAGAAAATACAACTTTTTAATCCGGAAGTAGTTGAATGGATAAAGAAAATAAATCCCGTGGATGAAGCAGAACAGCTCAAGCCCGATGAGAATTTCCCTCTGATCCTGATGGCTGGAAGGCATATGGATATGAACGCCAATACAGGCATGAGAGACCCGGCCTGGAACAAAGACAAAAGAGCCTGCACCCTGGCCATAAATCCTTCAGATGCGGAAACACTGGGCATAGTTGATAAACAGAGGGTAAGGATCATCACGGAAGCAGGCGAGGAAACCCTGGAGGCCGAAGTAACCCAAGAGGCCAGGAAGGGCCAGGTCATCATTCCGCAAGGCTTTGGTCTGGTCTATGATGGTGTTATCTACGGCGCTAACGTCAACCGATTAGCTAAAAATACCAACCGCGATTTTGTCGGAACCCCTATGCACCGTTATGTTCTCTGCCGGGTGGAGGCGGTTTAATGAAAATTCGGAATTATACCTTTGAAGAATTTGTGAAACGGGTGAAGGAGTTTCACGGCTATGAGGCACCGGGCGTCATCATTGGAGGCTTTATGGTCGACCTGGCCTATCACCATCTCCCGAAAGAGGGCCTTTTCGATGCCCTCAGTGAGACTCCTAAATGTTTGCCTGATGCGATACAGTTATTGACGCCCTGTACGGTGGGCAATGGCTGGCTCACGGTGGTGAATGTCGGCCGATACGCTCTGACTCTTTATGATAAGGAGAGCGGTAAAGGGGTGCGGGTGTTTGTGGATACAGAGAAGCTGGAGGCCTGGCCGGAATTGAAGACCTGGTTTTTCAAGCTGAAGACCAAGAAGGAGCAGGATGCGGACCTGCTTTCTACGCAGATTAGGGAAGCGGGTAGTGGAATCTGCGGTGTGCGGAAAGTGGAGGTGGCCGAACGATTTATCAAGCGTCGTCCGCGTGGCAGCCTCGCCGTTTGTCCAAAATGCAGGGAAGGATATCCGCTGGATGACGGTCCTCTGTGTTTAGCCTGTTCGGGAAAGGAACTCCTTTATTTTCCAAGTAAATGAAAAAAACAACAGCCCGTTTTCAACCTTGATTGAAAACGGGCTTGAAAAAATTCCCGGCGGCGTCCTACTCTCCTCTCCTGCCTTGGCGGGACTGCCTGGGCAGTACTATCGGCATCGGGAAACCAGGTTACCTTTACGAACTTATGAATTCGGAATGCCGATTATCGAGATATCAAGTGTTTATTTTAAGTCAATAAAGGGTGAGTTGTTATAGTGCCAACGTCCCCGTTTATTGCATGGGTTAGCGGACAGGGAGCTTCAATTTCCCCGGGTCAGTCCCGACCAGTGAACGAAATCCAGCCCTTCTTTTCTGGCCGCCCGGGCCAGGGTCTCCATATCCTCTTCGGGGATCAAGCCTTCTTTTTCCAGATCCCAGGATAACCCTAATCTTTGATATTTGGAAGCACAGGTGTTGTTAAAGGCCAGAAGATCATATCGTTCGACGGTGGGCAGGTTTTTCTTGATGAACCGGGCCGTTTTCCGGATGTTTTTCACTGAGTCATTGATCCCTGTTATGACCGGGGTGCGTATCCATAAGGGCTTTCCGGCTTTTGATATTGCCCGGGCGTTCTCCAGAACCAAATCAAGGGAGATGCCTGTCAGCTCACGGTGCTGATCCCTGTCCATAAGTTTCAGGTCGTAAAGTACCAGATCCGCCTGTTCCACCAGGCGCCGCAGGTTCGGCCACTTGGTCCCTCCGCAGGTGTCCAGGGCCAGGTTTATTCTTTCCCGCCTTAATCTCTTCATCAGAGCCATGGAAAAATCGGTCTGCAGGGAGGCTTCGCCGCCGGACAGGGTGACCCCCCCGCCCGATTTTTCATAAAACACCCGGTCCTGCAAAGCCCTGGCGGCCAACTCGTCAATCGTATAGGTCTTTCCGATCACCTCCAGGGCGCTGGCCGGACAGGCCCTTACGCATTCACCGCAGGCATCACAAAGCATCCTGTTGATGATCAGGCCATCCGGGGAAAGATGTAAGGCCTCCCTGGGGCAGACCTTCAGGCAGTCTTTGGCCCCAAGGCATCGCGTCTCATACCAGATCAACTCGGGAAAAGGTTTGATTCCTTCCGGATTGTGGCACCAGGGGCAGCGCATAGGGCAGCCTTTCAGGAAGATGGAAGTGCGGATCCCCGGGCCGTCCTCGGTGGAATGAAGCTGGATGTTAAAGACTAGGCCTTTCGGATTGATTATCTTGGCGGGTGGGTGATCAATTAAGGGGTGAGCCATCGTTTTATAAGCAAGGTTTCAGGTTGCTGGTTACGGGTTGCGTGTTCCTGGTGGAGCAAATCTTTCCATTTTTAGAACCCGTAACCCGTAACCCGTAACCCGCAACGGTCTTCATTAAATCTCAAATTCCGTCCGGGCGATGATGTCGTCCTGAAGCGCCTTGGACAGGTCCACAAAACGGTAGGAATAGCCGGACACCTTGACCATCAAATCCGGATAACCACCGGGATTTTTTTGCGCATCCAACAGAGTCTCCCGACCCATGGGATTAAATTGGACCTGTCGGCCACCCAGTTCAAAATAACCTTCAATCAGGGCGGCCAATTTCTCTATACTTTCATCCGTTTTCAGCGTCAGGGGATTGAGGTTCATGTTCAAGGCCGTGCCGCCGGATAACTTTGCCCGGCAGGCCTGGGCGGCGGAATGAAAGACAGCGGTCATTCCCATAAGATCCGTGCCGTTAGCGGGAGACAGGCCGTTGGAGACCGCTTCCCGTGCCAACCGGCCGTCCGGCGTTGCCCCCAGGGCATGGCCGGCCAGAACCTGTCCGCCGGCGGAGATCATGAGTCCCCTGTAGGTACCCCCGTCTATCGGTCTTTTGTGTTTCCGGGATTCCTTGTCCAATAAATCGGTGACCCACAGGGCAATAGCATCGGCCTTCGGATCGTTAGCGCCATACTTGGGCGCCTTGCGGAGCAACTGCTGTCTCAATTCTTCTGCCCCCTTGAAATTATTCCGCAGATGTCCGACCAGTTCTTCCAAAGTCACCATTTTTTCCTCAAAGACAGCCCATTGAATGGCAGTCAGAGAGTTGACCACCGTGGCCAGACCGTGGGCGGAAACCGTACTGTGATTGTATTTGGCTCCCCCCTGGGTGATGTCGCGGCCCGATTCGATGCAGCCCTCGATGGTGGACGATATGAGCGGCGTGGGGAAACCTTTAGCGAAGACTTCGTCCTTCACATCGCTGATCCTGACCATCATGGATACGGCATAGGACAACTGGGCGGCAAAGGCTTTTTTCACATCCTCAAATGACTTCATTTCAGAAACGGGCGGTGTCTTGACTCCGACCTGCTGCCACTTGGCTGCATAAAGGCGGCCTTCGTTCAAGGTTGACTCGATGACCCGTTCGAAATGACAAGAGCTGCCTGAACAATACCCGTTACTGTTTCCCGTACCGGCCAGTTCGGCGCAGCCGATGATGCTGTAGTCCCTGGCGTCTTCGAGGGCATATCCGTCCGCTAACAGTCCTTGGATGGCCACCGTGTCGTTGTAAAAGGCGATACCGGCTGTCCGTCTGTGAACTTCGCAGGCCTTCAACAGGAATTCTCGTGGCGTCTCGGGGGCAATCCGGACGGCCAAACCGTTACGCAAGCCCTTCAAACGTCTTAAACTTTCCAGCATCAGGAAAGAGACGTCGTTGACAGCGTTATGGCCCTTTCGGTCCACCCCGCCGATGGTGATGTTATTGGGTCCGAACCCGTTAAAATGCGAAAGCCTGATGAAATATTCTTCGATGATCTCCAGGGCCTGGTCTTGGGTAATCCGTCCGGCTTCCAAGTCGGCTTTTAAATAGGGGTAAAGGAACTGATCCATGCGGCCGGGACAGAATATCGAGTCCTCGCCGTAGCTGACGGTCATCATGACCTGGGTCATCCAGACGGATTGAACGGCTTCGATAAAGCTGCGGGGAGACTCGGCCGGCACCCGGCGGCAGCGATCGGCGATGGCCAGCAGTTCCGACCTCCTGGGTTCCTTGGCCTCAAGAGCCATTTCTTCGGCCAGGCCGGTATAGCGTTCGGCGTGTTCAGACACGGCCCGGGCCGCCACTTGAAAATAACGAAAGTCCTTTTATCACGAAGGCTTTATCAAATATCTTTAGAAAATTTGGATTCAGATAATGAGCTTTCCCTTTCCATCGGTGTAACTCTATTGCAGGATTCTGTTGAAATATTTCTCCTTGCCATTGCAGAACATTTAGATGCTGATGTTGGGAACAATACCAATTTTAGTAAGTATTTCGAAATAATAAACAAAAAGCTTTTTCCAAAAGAGCTTCCTTTCAGGTTTAAATAAAACTCACTTAATAAACTTCGGGTTAACGCTAAACATTATGGCGACTATGATATAAGTCCCTATATAGACGACAGCAAGAAAAGCGGACTTGGCCTGATGCTAATGGGATATAAAGCACCATTCTTTGCACGCAATAAAAAATATATTGATGAAAATGTTAAAGAACCAACTGATTTTATTGTCTATGATCATAATAGATTAGATATGGATCTTTTAAGGTCAGGAATGAGCCGATCAGACTATTGGAATGTTTGGCGGCTTACTCCATCTCTATATAGAAAAGACAAAACCTCTGACTGGATCGTAAATGAAGATTTTAAAAAACTTGATGAGGACGGAATAAAAGACAGAGCTGAATATGTACTCGACTCCACAATCAATTTGGTTCTGACGAAACACATGGATTAAAAACGGTCAAAAACACCCGACTACAGAAACTATTATGTGACTTTAAAAAATGATTCTGTGGCAATATACGAGAAAGCTGATAATAAAAGCAAGGTTACCGGAACAGTTCCGTCTGGATGCAAAAAGATTTTCGTTGACTCAAAAGTTTCAGCCCTTAATGGGGGACGGTTTGTTTTGGCATGTGAGCCATTTTGAGGATAATTTGCATCTCTACGGCTATATTAACAACGATGATGTTGAATAGTCGCAACGGCATTAAGGGCGACGGGCAAAAAGCCGCCGCGCCTTATGCCGAACGTTATCCGCGACGTGACAGTCCATTACTTCAGCACGAGGTATACAATGCCCTTCAGACCAATGAGCGGTCTCGAATTGCCCGATGACGCTGCAGCTGTGTGGCGTTACATGGACCTCTGGAAGTTCCAGAAGATAATTGAAACTTCGGCGCTTTATTTCGTCCGATCGGATCGGTTTCCCGATCCGTGGGACTCAGTTCTGCCACCGAAATGGCGAGAAAGAATGCAACGGGTGATGTGTGATACGTCCCGACGGCGGGAAATATACAGAAGCTGCCTGGTACGAAGAACGAGAAATCCCCACTAACCTGATCTACTGTTGGAATTGTGACGAAAACGAGAGTGAATGTATGTGGAGTGAGTACACGAGCGGCACTGACGCTTTGGTTATTCGTTCAACCGTTGGCCGTTTGAAAGAATGCTTTTCTTCCACTTCGTCTGAAGTACGAATTGGTCTGGTAAATTACGGTGACCACGATGGTCTGAATGACCCTAAATTTTTCGAAGCATTTTGGGAGAATGAAGCCCCTCCCGCGAGACTTAATCCTTGGTACCTGCCCAGATATTTAAAACGTTTGGATTTCGCATATGAAAAAGAAATTCGAGCAACAGTCCATGTCAATCGCGAGGATCAGCCGATCGATCCGGGCTATAATCTTACCATTGGATTGACTGGTATTTGCATGTTGATCGAATCAATTCATATGCACCCAAATGCAACCACTGACCAACGAATGCAGTTAAAGTCCCTTCTGGATCAGTATGGGTTCTGCGATATCCCTTTACAACCTTCAACGTTGAGGTGACAAGGATAACTTTGGCATCCATTGGATTCTCGAAATGGGGTCGGGCCCAATGCCATTAACTTAAGAGAAAGACTCTGTCTTTACTATCCCCTATGACTTCGGAGTTCGGGGGTTGTCTTTGTGGCCCACCTGAACCCAGAAATCCTGACCCTTTACAATATGATTATTTTTTTAATGGACCGGACAACCTCTTCCGGTTCATCGATGACCTTGATGATATCCATGTCCTCCAGCGAGATCATGCATTCGGTGCAAACCATCTTGCGCATCCAGTCCAGCAATCCCTTCCAATAATTCCGGTTGACTAGAATGACCGGAAAAGGTTTAATCCGGTGGGTTTGGATGAGGGTAATGGCCTCCGTGAATTCATCGAGGGTCCCGAACCCGCCGGGAAGGATGACATAAGCTACCGAATATTTAACAAACATGACTTTACGAATGAAGAAATAGCGGAAGTCAAGCCGGACATTGGCAAAAGGGTTGGGTATTTGTTCATAAGGGAGCTTGATATTCAGGCCGACGGATTTCCCGCCGGCTTCGGCCGCTCCCTTATTGGCTGCCTCCATGATTCCCGGGCCGCCCCCGGAAATGACATTGAATCCGTTTTTGACCAATAGATGAGAGATTTCCACCGCCTGTTCGTAGTAGGGCTCTCCCGGTTTTACCCGGGCCGAGCCGAATATGGAAACGGCCGGATAAATTTGCGACAAAGTTTCAAACCCGTCTACAAACTCACCCAGGATCCGGAACATCCGCCAGGAGTCCCTGATGGTCAGATCGTCAATGACATACTGATGTTCATGATATTCGGGCTTCAAATCCTTGGCCATTGGCTCAATCCTCGATTTGGAAAGGTTTAATTTTCTATTGAATTCCTACTCATCTGCTTATATTATTTATTTTGGACTGTCAAGATATAGGTTAACTGAAAGGTTCAAGGTTCAACGTTCAACGTTCAGGGTTTAAGATAAATCGTGTTCCACGCCACTTATCACAGAACCTCCGGGAACAACTCAGTCTCTTTTTATCAGTAAACGGGAAAGGTCTTTGCAAATCACTTTTTGGGGGGCAACCAGAACCGTCACCGGTTCCTGCTTTTCACTGGAACATGGCCGCAGCCGTTTCCTGGTCGATTGCGGCATGTTTCAGGGAGCTAAAGATATTGAAAAGAGGAATCTTTTAGTATCGAAATATCAACCCCAGACACTCCAGTATATTTTGCTGACCCATGCCCACATGGACCACGCGGGATTGATCCCCAAAGTAGTCAAAGAGGGTTTTAAGGGCAAGATCATCTGCACCCGGGCTACCTTTGAACTCTGCCGGATCATGCTGCGGGACAGCGCCCATATCCAGGAAATGGAAGCCGAATGGCAAACCCGGAAGAATATTCGCTCAGGCCTTAAACCGGTGGAGCCCCTGTACACCATTAAAGATGCGGAAAGGAGTCTGAATTTTTTCCAACCCGTCGACCCGGGAGAGTGTCTGATGATCAGCCCTGATCTCGAAATCTGTTTTCATAAGGCCGGTCATATTCTAGGGGCTTCCATCCTGGACATCCGATTTGAAGAAAAAGGCCGAAAAAGCCGGGTTGTTTTTTCCGGAGATATCGGACGCCGGGAAGCCCTGATCGTCCCGGACCCGGATATCATTGAGGAGGCCGATTTCTTATTGGTGGAATCCACCTACGGCAACCGGCAGCATAAATCTTTGGAAGAAAGCAAATCAGAACTCCTCTCGGCCATTCTGGAGGGGATCAAAAATCAAGAGAAAATCATTATCCCGGCCTTTGCCATCGAGCGAACCCAGGAACTCCTTTATATCCTTCATGAGTTCAGAAAAAACGGAAAGTACCCTTCCATCCCGGTCTTTCTGGACAGCCCCCTGGCCATTTCGGCCACCGAGATCTTCAAAAAGCACCCGGAATATTTTGATGAAGATATGATCCGCCTCCTGGACCAGGGGGAAACCCCTCTGGCCATGTCCGACCTGAAGTATTCCCGGACGGCCGAAGAATCCGTGGCCATTAATCAATATAAAGGCCCGGCCATTGTCATTGCCGCCAGCGGCATGTGCAATGCCGGGAGGATCAAACATCATCTGAAGCACAATTTGTGGCGTTCCGGGGCACAGATCGTCATCACCGGGTTTCAGGCCGAAGGGACCCTGGGGCGGTCCATCGTCGAGGGAGCCAAAAAAGTCAGAATTTTTCAGGAAGACGTGGTGGTCCGAGCCCGGGTACATACCATCAACGGCTTTTCGGCCCATGCCGACCAGGATGAATTACTGTCCTGGATCGGCAATTTTAAGAATCCACACCTGACGATCTTTGTTATTCATGGTGAGGAATCGACCAGCCTGGCTTTTGCAGAAGCCATTCAGAGGGCCTTTCCTTTTCAGGTGCAGGTTCCCCATTGGCAGGAAACCATTCCCCTGCTGCCGCCCAAGGAGAAGGCCGCCGAAAAGCCCTCTGAGGCCGCCGAACTCCAGACCCTATTGGCTTCCTTAAAAGACCGCCTGCAGGCTTTTGACGGGCAATTGGGGGGAGCCGGCACTTTAGAAAAAGAGAAGATGGAGGAGATAAAGGCCTTTCTGAAAAATACGGAAAGCAATCTGAACCGGCTGATGAGGTAACTTTTTTAAATTCAAATACTATCTTTGACAGGATTTACAGGATTGCCTTGATTTTATGCCTTTCGACTTGTCTGCAAGCAAGCAGACAAGCAAGGGGAAGAAAGGCACAAACCGAATCACCCTGACGGGGAGAATTTTAGTTTCCGCTGGAAGCGGATCGAGGTTGCTCAGGGTCTTCCGGAGCCTGAGCAAAATATCTGTAAATCCTGTTAATCCTGTTAGATAATTATTTTTATTTAGGATTCCTGATGAACCATCCGTTGGAAAAATATCTGGGCCGGGTCCGCCGGCCCAGCCGTTATTTGGGGAAAGAACTTTTTTCGGTGGTTAAAGAACCGGACCTTGTAAAACTTCATTTTGCCCTGGCCTTCCCCGATCTCTATGAAGTGGGTATGTCCTACCTGGGGATGAAGATCTTGTATCATATTTTGAATCAGCTTCCCGAGGTCTGGGCCGAGCGGGTCTTTACCCCGGCGCCGGATATGGTCCAGTTGCTCAGAGAACAGACCCTTCTGTTGCCCTCTCTGGAATCAGGCCGACCCCTTAAAGAATTTGACCTGATCGGCTTCAGTCTGCCCTATGAGCTGGGCTATACCAATGTCCTTAATATGCTTTCGTTGGGCGGTATCCCGGTCTGGAGCCGGGAGCGAAATGACGGAGACCCGGTGGTGATCGCCGGAGGCCCCTGCACCTTCAATCCCGAACCCATGTCCGGGTTTTTTGATGCCCTGGTCATCGGGGATGGGGAAGAAGTCATTCAGGAAATCTGCAGCGTTTTCCTGAACTGGAAGAAGACCGCTGCCGACAGACAGGCCTTATTGGCTTCCCTGGCCGAATTGCCCGGGGTGTATATCCCGGCCCTTTATTTAAAAATCAAGGGAGGACCCGATAAAAATGAGGTCATTCAAAAGAGGATCATCCCGGACTTGAATCAGGCCGGCTATCCGGCTGTCTCTCCCTTGCCCTTTCAACAGATCATCCATGACCGTTTGAGCGTGGAGATCGCCCGGGGTTGTACCCGGGGCTGCCGCTTCTGCCAGGCCGGCGTCATTTATCGACCGGTCCGTGAAAGGTCGCCGGAACAGGTCTATACCTTGATCGAAGAAGGTTTAAGCCATAGCGGATATGCGGAAGCCACCTTGCTTTCTTTGAGCAGCGGCGATTATACCTGTTTAGACCAATTGCTGCCGGCCTTGATGGAGCGCTGGGAAAGGGATAAGGTGGCCCTTTCCTTACCCTCCCTCCGGGTCGATACTTTGAATTCCGAGGTCATAGAACAGATCCGGCGGGTCCGGAAAACGGGTTTCACCATTGCTCCGGAAGCCGGAACCCAGCGGTTGCGGGATGTAATCAATAAAAATGTCACCGAGGAAGAGATCCTTCAAACCGCCCAGGCGGTTTTTTCCCTGGGCTGGAGGGTCCTGAAGCTTTACTTTATGATCGGGTTGCCTACCGAAACCCAGGAGGATCTGGAAGGATTGGTCTTCCTGGTGAAAAGGATCGAGAAAACGGTCCACAAAAAAGGAGGCCGTCTCGATATCCATGTGGCCCTTTCCCCTTTTATTCCCAAACCCCATACCCCTTTTCAGTGGGCTTCTCAACTTTCTATGGAAGAATCTTTGGCGCGGCTCAATTTCATACGGGGGGCCTTGAACGGTAAACATATCCAGGTCAAATGGAATGATACCCGGCAGAGTTTCCTGGAGGGTATTCTGTCACGGGGGGATCAAAGACTGGGGCCGGTTATCTTTAATGCTTTTCAAAAAGGGGCTTTTCTCGATGCCTGGGGAGAACATTTTTCCTGGGAAATCTGGCAGAAGGCCCTGGAAGAGGAAGGGGTGGAGCCAAAGATCCTGCTTCAGGCCCGGTCCCGGGAGCATGTTTTCCCCTGGGATTTTATCCAAAGCGGTGTGGATAAGGATTATCTCTGGAGCGAATATCAAAAGGCCCTGACCGGCCGATCCACCCCGGACTGCCGTCAAGGAGAATGCCAACAGTGCGGGGTTTGCCAGACCTTTGAAGTCGAACCTCTGATTTTCGATAAATTCACGATCCCTTCAGGAGGCTCCTTCATTGTTTATCCCAGGGAATCCGTTAAAAAATTTCGTCTGCTCCTTACCAAAATCGGGCCTTCCAGATTTCTGGGTTACCTGGAATGGAAAGAAGCGATTATCCGGTCTTTTCGCCGGGCCCGACTCCCCCTGGCTTATTCTCAGGGATTCCATCCCCTGCCCCGCCTTTCTTTCGGGCAGGCCCTGCCGGTGGGTTTAAGCAGCCTGGGAGAATGGATCGATGTCCAGATCTCGGATTGGATGAATGCCGGGCAAATCAGGAAGCTGCTGCCGAAGGAGTTATTCCCCGGGACCGAGATTTTAGATATTTCCGAGGTTCCCCTGAACAGTCATCTGCCGCAAAACCAGGCTTGTCAATATCAGGTGGAACTGGGCCAAAGGGAAGACTTGGAAGAAAAGATAAAAGGCTTTCTGTCTTCCTGTGAATGGCTGGTTGAAAAACCTGGCAAGAAAACAGGTCCTTTGAATCTGAGGAAGTTAATCCGGAATCTTTCCCAAAGATCTGAAAACAGCGGCAACGTAATAATCACTTGGAATCTGGAACCCGGGATGGAAGGAGAAATCCGGCCGGATTTAATTTTAAAATCTGTTTTCAATCTTTCGGACACATTGATCCAGGGGCTGAATGTAATAAAATCATTGGCCGTTGAATCAGCAGAAAGATCACCTTAGGATTCAAGGAGCAAAATCAGTTCCAGACACCCGGAGGCCTCAAAAGTTCTAACTTGAAGAAGGCAACAGGGTATAGTATCACAGATTCCATATCCTGGGTCCCAATTCGTTTCCCTTTGGTTTAGGGGTCAAACCTTGAAAAGTGATTAGTTCTCCGATATGCAAAAAATATAAACAACAGGATTGCCAAAGATCGTGAGATAAGGTCCCAATATGAAAATCTTATATCACAATTCAAGGTTTGACCCCTTATGACATTAAAATTTAAAACCATCTCTCTGTATCGTGAATAGGTGGTTCGCTGGACTATAATGCAGCGATCAATGCCGCTCCAAGAGCTCCGGTGATTTGTGCTTTTTCTGAGACTTTGATAGAAATTTCCAATTTTTCTGACAAAGCATGGACAACTCCAACATTCTTGGCTACCCCGCCTGTCAGCATGGTAGGATTTGACATTCCGACACGGTTGGCCAAGGCCGCAACCCGGGATCCCACCGATTCGTGTATTCCGGCAATAATATTTCCCCTTTGTTCCCCTTTAGATATCTGCGCAATCACTTCAGATTCAGCGAACACGGTGCAAATATTGCTGATGGGAGCAGAATTTCCAGATTGCAGTGAGAAATCACCGAAATCCTCTAAATCAACCTCCAAGGCTCTAGCCATCACTTCCAGAAATCTGCCTGTCCCGGCAGCGCACTTGTCATTCATGACAAAATCAGTTACGCGACCTGACGCATCAATGGCTATTGCTTTACAGTCCTGGCCGCCGATATCGATAATTGAACGAACCTCCGGTGCCAGAAAATGAACGCCTGCGGCATGACATGTTATTTCCGTCACTCTTTTATCAGCGAAGGAAACAGCATTTCTACCATAACCAGTAGCTACGATTCTGTTACATAAAGAGACATCGAAACCCTCAACGGCAAGGTCTTTAATAATACCTTCACCTGCTATCTTAACGTCGTATCCGGTCGGCCGAATACTTGAAAACATAATCTCCTTATCTTGGAGAACAACAGCTTTGGTGCTGATTGAACCGATATCTATCCCAAGCGTAATCATGTGAAATACCTATTGCAGAAACCGAAAGCGATCCGAGTTTGGATTTTTATCAGAAAGTTACAGAATTCAGACTATGATTTCATCTCTGATTAATTCAGCATCTCAATAAAAGCTATAAGTTTGTTTTCTGTCTGTTCCGGGGAAAAAAATCTCTCATCCGACATGTCTCCTGCCAAATCTAGACAAGGAACCCCCATTTCTTTCAAATTACTGGCAATAATGTGGAAAGAACCGTTCTCGTGATAGCAAACCGTGGTGGAAAAATGAATCGCCCCATTCACATCATAGTCAACAACGCATTTCTTCAGGTTATTGATTCTACGATCCACGCTTCCCACATGAGGATCTTGAAGCGCTTTTAAAGCCAAGGTTTCGAAAGGATTATCCTCATCGAGTTCAGGCCACCAGACTAGGCCCGCTTCGGCCATCACGATACTGACATTGTAGCGCCGTAGGATTTGGTTGATATTGGTTGTTTGCACCGGTACCCATGGGAACCAGAGGATCCGCTGGTCTTCTTGACGGAACTTTTTCTTAGCCTTTCTATCTTTTATCTCATCAAGGAACATCTGATTCACTTCTTCCCGAAGGTGAGATCCCCAAAAGAGTGCACCGGCCAGTCCCAGAAGACAAGATTCAAATCCGTTCCAGGGACATGGTTTGGTTTTGGTCAATTCATTAACCTCTTCTAACAACGATCTAGCCCTGTTTGATGAACGAATGGAATCCTTCAGTCTTTCCATGTCCAGTTTTTTTCCAGTGACCTCTTCCAACCGGGTTGCAATGTCTCTCAACTGGGAGGAAACATATTGAATAGAAGCTGGACTAATCTCATTGGGCACATCAAAAAGGATACATTGCTTACCGAAATAATTAGCTATAATTTCATTGGTTTTGGCTTTTCCATGACAATAATAATTCGATGTTAGGCATAAATCACCTTTTGGCAGCATGTTTTCATAGGCACAGGAGATGATTAATCGATGAAACGAGCAAATATCTCTCGAAAAACCTTGATTCTCGGCAGGAAGCATAAGGGTCGATCCTCGTCCGCTCATGACATCGGGAAGATTGTTGCATGCAATTTCTAAATCAAACGGAACCACATCGAAGGCCCAAAGCAACTCTACGGGGAATGCATATCCGGAAACATACACGACTTTAGTGTTTTCTGCGAACGCTTCCAGTGATTTCTGATAGACTTGTCGAGTAAAGTAGTCGAATGCTCTGTGTTTTTCCTTAAGGTTTTCTTCTAGCATCTGAACCATGGTTTGGAAAGCTTCTTTCATCATCCTTTTTCTCCATTCTTATTTGGTTGTATAAACCTGACTTCCCACATAAAATCAAACGGCTAGGTAATCATTTCGATAAATGCCTCGATTCTGATTCTAACCCGTTCCATATCCACCCAGGAATAGTCGTTTTCTAAAGATAGAAATGGTATTCCGGTTTCCTTGAATCTTCTTTCTATTTGGGGGATTTCAAAAAGAGCGTTATCACAGAATTTAAGGGCGCTATAAATGACACCGTTGGCGGCAAAGTCAGCGACCAACTGCTGCAGACGATCAATCCTATCAACATACCCCGGCATCCTGGCGCAAGAAGGTTTCAGCAGATACCTTTCTGCCAGTGCAAGCATTGGTTCTAAACCTTGTTTAACCGGATTGGAATAGTGTTGAAGTCCCTCACAGGAATCGAAAGCGACGACGTCCGCCCCAGATTGCTCAATCAGCTGCACCAGTATCGGCTTTTGCCCGGTGTTTCCTGTTACCAGGATTCTAGGGTGGTTGTTGGGCCGGTATTTTCTATCTGGCATACCTGAGATCAACTCGCGCAACCTGGAATCAGTGCTCTCCTTTGGATAGATGGATTCTTCCCTGCAGAGCATCTGGATTTCTTTTCCGCTGTACGGCGGGGGATTTTCTTTTTGTTTATTTAATAGTTCCAATATCTTTTGTCGTTGATCGTTCATCAATGAGATAGCGGAGTTTAGCTTTTTGTCCGAAATTTCGGTGTTAAAATGCTCTTCAAGTCCTGATTTCAAGCTGAACAGACATTTCGAAAAATATTCAACCCCTGCTGAATCCTTTTTTCTGGGTAACTCCAGAAAGAAAACAAAGGGTGTTTTCAGGTAGTACCTCCACAGATCGTTCAACCGCCGCATGCCGTCGCAGGAGTTAATTAATATGACTCCCTGAATATCTTCGTATGAACCTTGAAGCCCAGAATCTAGAATATGCTTGATGTAATGGCAGAAATTGGAAGAAATATAGGAGTCCGCAAGTTCCATTTCATTGGCTTCTGCCTGGAGGCGAACAGGCTGGAACCCCGCGGCGATAATCAATTCCTCGGGGACATAGGAGCAAAACCACCCAATTTTCCGAGGTCCAGTATTAATTCGTGAGTCGTCCATAATCTTCTCCCCCCTTACGTTTGCGAATCCGAAATGGTTTGATGAATCAGTATTTTTTTAAAAACTAATTTTAAACACTGAAAACTTTAATTATTAAGATTCTGTTAGAATGAAAATACAGCAAATGTATCGAAAAAGAATAGATTGATTCTCGATTTTTGAAGAAAAATGGAGTTTAGCCGGAAAGAAGTTCTTGGTAGAGTAATTCAGTTTCTGAACTGATAGGTGTGTCGAATCCCTCGAGAATACTTTTCCGACAGGTTTCAAAGGTGGCGGAGATCAGGGATTTTTTGCCGGTGTTGGCATAATACCGCATCAACCGCTGATAGATATATTCGTTGTATTTGTCTACTTTTACGTATTTCACAGCATATTCGATACATTTTTCGTAGTGATGTCTCTTCTCAAAATAGCTCATAATTTCTTCGAGTAGTTGTAGGTATTTATTTTTAAGTCTCTCCCGTTCTTCACTGCACCAATCGACATAACGTTCTTCTTCCAGGAAGTCGCCGCGATAGAGCATCTCGGCCTGAAAATAGAGATTCATCGATTCTTCCAGATCAGTTTTCAGGCCGGCTTGCTCAATTATTTCAGAGAATTCTTCAGCATCTATCGAACCGTTGTCTCCCAAGAACAATTTATAAGAGCTTTTATCTCGAAGAAGGTAGGATGATTTGGCCGTCCCTTTCCGTTCTGGTTCAAGAATTTGTCTCAAGGCGCTTAAAGCGTCATGTAAGCGACTGGAAGTTTTACTTGGGCTGACCTCCGGCCAGACAAGTTCAATAAGCACATCTTTATGAATATAGCCGTGAGATCGGTGGTACATTAAATATTTAAACAGCTGTAATGCTTTTTTACTTTTCCATTGTTGCTGTTTAATTTCCTCATTTCCCTTGAATAATTTGAACTCCCCAAAACACTGAACCCTTAGATCAGGAGAAGGAAGAACATAAATTTCGGAAATAATCCCGCTGTAAATATCTTTTTGGGGACCTTTTTTCTTTTTTTGAATCTGCAGCAAATCCTTTAACCCCTGCGGTCCGATTAGGTACAATATTTTTTTTATATAACCTCTTAATTCGTTTTGTTCATAGACCTGCGCCAGCAGCGGTATGATCCAATCCTTTTGGGCCGCTACCCAGATGTCATATTGATTGGCTTCGCTGATTCGCAATCCCTTTAGAGCATGTTCCACCGCCCTTGTCCGTTCGTCCCTTTGCCAGAAGAAACGTGCCCATAAAAAACAGACTCCCGTGAGATAAAGCTTTGAATTCTTGAAGGCATTCTCACACTCCTTTAATAATAAAGAGGTTATGTTCCACTGTTTTCTTTCGAGATTTAACTCTGCCAGCCTAAGCTTCAGCATCCCTTCCTGAAGAGGTAAAGGAATATTTTGCAGAAGGCCTATCCCCAATTTAACAAATTCCTCCGCTTCACCGGCTCTACCATCAGCCTTATAGGCATCGAACAGGATATGGTATGCCCATGATTCGCCCCACACCGATCCCTGCTCCTGAAATATTCGAATGGCGGTTTTAGTCCGATCAATTGCTTCAATTGGGTTTCCCTGGCCTATTGAATTTAAGGCATAATCTATCAGCAGCCAGGCATATGAAGTATCCTGGTATCCTCCTCTTTCCATAAGTAATAAACCCTTTTCTGCGTTTTCGATACCTTCTGCAAATAGTCCCAGGTAGAAGTAACTCCAGGAAAGCAGATGGTAATTGAACACCCGGGTGTAATGTAATTCTTGGCGGGCGCAGATTTCTTCGACCTGTTCTCCATAATCCACCGCCTCTTTAAAATTACCGGCGAAACAGTGCCGGAATCCCTGATTAAAATAGAGCCAGGCGAGCACGTCCCGTTTTTTTAGATGAGGAATAAACGAAAGCGCTTCCTTAAAATAACGCTCAGCCATGTAAAAATTGAGACCCAATGCCGAAAGACAGACTTCAACCCCTTTGGTTTGATTTTGGCTGGTAAAGGCAGTCAGTGCCTTGGTATAAATATCAGGGGCTAGTTGGCGTTTGCCTAATAGTTCCAAAGTCCGGCCATAGGTGTATTGAATCCAGGGTTCTCTATTTAAATAGTCATCCGGAATTTGCTCAATCAAAGATAGAATCAAATAAATTCGGCCCTCGGCGATAGCGGTTTTGCCGAAATTCCTAAGAAGGGAACAAGCCTTAGCATAGGCCTGAGCCTTTAGGTAATGGTGGATGGCATTCTCTATTCTTCCTCTTTCTTCCCACATCCCAGCCGCGGTCGCTTGTAATCCGAAAATTGATTCTTTATCGTAATCAGCCTGCAACCTGGAATACAAATAGTCCTGAAACAAATGATGGTAACAAAAACACTCCTGTTCCTCGTCCAGTGGGAAGGTGAAGAGGTGTTTTTTCAGAAGCTTATGAAGAATACGCCTTGAATCATCGATTCCAAGTAATTCATCGCAAAAGGCCGGGTCCAACCTGGACAGAATCGAGGTTTTTTTTAGAAAAACCTTAATCTTATTCGATTGGTTTTTATAAACGTTTTCTTCAAGAAAATCAGAAAGCATTCGCTGAGTACCTTTCAGATTCAGCAAAAGCACATCGATATTTTCACGTTTTTTTTCTTTCAGAGAATTATAAAAGAGAATCAATCCGGAGATCCAGCCTCCCGTCTTTTGGTGAAGGGTTTTTAGATCCGTGTTTGACAGATCGACTCGGCATACCTGGGAAAACAGCTGCTCGGTCTCCGGTAATGAAAATGCCAGATCATTCTCTTGAATTTCCAGGATTTCTCTTTTAGCGCGATACGTAGACACGGCAAACTCCGGGTTAGTTCGGCTGATGATCACCAAATGGACTTCTGGCGGAAGGCATTCAATCAAAAACTCAATGGCTTCCTTTATTTCTTTGTTCCCCTGAACCAGATGAAAATCGTCGATAACAATGATCAGTTCATTTTTGACAGCTGATTCCAATTCAAGGATAAAGGTCTTTAGAAAAATCTCCCTACCGAGGCTGGAAATATCGGGATTTATCAAGAGGCGATAGATTCTTTGCCCGAAATCGGGAAAGTGCTGCCTCAAACCTTCGATCAAATAGTTGAGAATGACAATAAAATCTCTGTCGGTGCTGTCCAAGCGGTACCAAACAGTCTTTATACCCAGGTTTCGGACAGCCTCAGCCACAAAGGTTGACTTGCCGTAGCCGGCTCCAGCGGTGACTAAAACGAGGCGGTGCTTTTGAATTTTGCGGAACAGCGGATGCAGCCGGGTTCGTTCAACGATCTCAGAAATCGGAGGTATATAAAGCTTGGATTTTAGAGTGAGATTCGATGATAAGAAATAGCTTTTCATGAATGATGTCTTTCTTCAGTTATTGAATGCATCTTTTGTTGAATAGAAAAGCTTTAGGACTTTTTAAAGTGCCAAAACTTCCCCGGACCTAACAACGAGTAACTATTATTAAGGTTTTTGATTTTGGTTCTTTCTGATTGCCCCTGGCTAGAGCAGTCATGCGGAACACATAACTTGAAAATCTCTAATCGTCTCTCTCGCTATCCTTTTATTCCTTTTCTATATCATTGCCCAAGATCATTTTTAACAAAGATTATCCCATAAATCCAAGTAATTTTAGCCAGGGGCTAAGGAAGGCCCGGATAGATGCCGGGATGCAGATAAGGGAACTCGTCGGCGTACTCGGCGTTACTAGGATACGATTATGGTAAATAGGGACAGCGCCCATTTATTAAATGGGCGCTGTCCCTATTTAAATAAAGGAGTTACTTATGACTCAAGCCATTCGTGTTGAACGGGATATTCCCATGAAGATGCGGGACGGTATCACCTTGCGGGCCGATATTTTTCGTCCGGACGACCGGGAAAAACACCCGGCCATCATTGTCAGAACGCCCTATAACAAGACCCGTTCCGGCGCCAGTGATTTTTTATTCCCCGGTGGATGCCGCCTTTGCCGGGTATGCCCTGGTGGTCCAGGATACGCGGGGCCGGTTTGCCTCGGAGGGAGAATTTTTCCCCGGACGGTCGGAAGGCCAGGACGGGTTTGACACCATAGAAAATATAGCCGCTGAATCCTGGTGCGACGGAAATGTGGGCATGGTGGGCGCCTCCTACCTCGGCCGCAACCAGTGGGACGCAGCCATGGAAGCCCTGCCCCATTTGAAGGCCATTGCCCCGCATGTCATCGGAGCCGGTATGGTCAGTGAATCGGGGATGAGCGGGGTTAAGGAGCTGGAAACCGGCATAAGCTGGTTCGCCACCATGGCCCTGGACATGGTCGAGAAACTGGCCAAGCAGGGGAAAGACATCTCCGGCATGCTGGATAATGTCCGTTTTGCCATGACCCATTTTGAAGAGGTCTGCAACTTCCTGCCCCTGAAAGATATCCCCTACTTCAAGTTTGAAGGTCTGCAGGAGGGATTCAGGCGAAGATTCGGTGATGATTCGCTGAAA